>JBBDWV010000039.1 GCA_040902655.1 Mycobacteriales bacterium | reverse complement strand
GCGCTACTGTCAACCGCCGCGTAATGAGCTGGTGTTGCGACGACCGGATGAATCCACCAGCTCCACTCGGCTGCAAAATCAGGGTCAGAACTGCTCCGGTGCGAGCTGCACGTACAGGCCGCCGCGGTCTATCCCCCGGGTCCAGGACGATCGGATCCCTGGTGCGCTCGACGACCTAGGCCCAGATGACGCCGTCAGGGCGGCGTAGGTAGCAGTGCGCTGCCGGCGCCTGAGCAGACAGCTGTGACCAGGCGCTGCGGGCCTCCGGCACCTGCTGGCGAACGACGTCGACCGTCACGGCGTACGAGACGTCTTCCTTGCCGCCGAGTTCACGGGCTGACGACGTGCACAGCGTGCGGGCTGCTTCATCTCTGGCCGATGTGTCCGCCGCCTGGTCGGCGTATTGCTGACTGCTGGGGACGTCGATCACGGGCAGGTAGCCGGCGTCGACGACGCGCCGGTTGCCGAGCGGGGCCGACAGGCGGGCCTCGGTCTGCTCGAACGTGCCGACGTCGGGGCATGAGCCAGCTCGATCCGGCGGCGGCACGACCATGACGGAGACGACGTTCCCTGCCTCGTGTACGACGGAGACCGGTTCGGACCCGTCGCCACAGGTGCCACCCATCCAGGTGAGGGTGATGCCGTCGCTGCTGACGTCGTAGGTCGAGATGCGGGTGGCGCGCCGTCCGTCCGGGAAGCCCAGCGGCCCGCAGCCGCCGCTGCCCGCGAAGGTATAGGAGCCGATGTCCTGGCGCTTGACCATCACGACGTCGTCGATGCCGACCTCACCGACACGACGGCCGAAGGTTACTGTTTCCTCGCCGTCGTCTCGACGCATCTGCACCCAGCCGGTCTTGGCCGGGAAGCTCATCCCCGCGATGCCCTCCTCGAGCACATGTCGCAGTCCGGCTGCCTCAGGACTGCCCTCATTCTCCGCCCCGGACTCGGCCGTCAGCACCGACAGCGGCGACGTCCCACAAGCAAGAGCTGTCATGCCCTCCAGCTGCGGCGCCGCGACGGTCGCGGGAGCGGGCTTCAGTCGCTCTCCTGCCAAGACCGCGAACGGCACGACCGCCACAAGCGCTGCGGCCGCAGCCGCGACCGCACGGCGGCGCCGCTGCCGCCGCCTGCCGAGTGCGGCAAGCGCCGAGGGGGGTGGCAGGTGAAGTTCGGTCGGGGGTGAGAGCTCCTGGAACTGCTGCCTCAGCTCGTCGCTCATGTCAGGTCCGTCTCTCGTAGCAGGGTTTCGTCCGCGCGCGGTGCGCGCAGGGCGCGTGAGGTCTGGCTCTTGACAGTGCCGACAGAGACGCCCAAGGCAGCCGCCGTTTGCGCCTCGGACAGGTCTTCGGCGAATCGCAGGACGACAACGGCGCGCTGCCCATGGGGCAGCCGCTGCAGGGCGCGCACGAGCGCCGGCCGATCGTCCGCTACTACTGCTGAGTCGGCACTTGCGTCGGGCAGCTTCCGGGAGGGCACCTCGCTGTTCCACCGTCTTCGACGCCAGGACACGTACGTCGTCGTCATCACGCGGCGGACGTACGCCTCGGGCTGCTCCATGCGTCGCACGCGCGACCAATGTGGCCAGCACCGCAGCAGTGCCGTCTGAACCAGGTCCTGAGCTGCCGCGGAATCACCGGTGAGCAGCCACGCCGTCCGTAGCAGGGCGCGCTGCCGCGCAGCCACCCACGGCTCGAACTCCGGCCCCTGCTCCACGACGTCTACAACGTCCCAGGATCCCCTGGAGGTTGTCACTCACCGGCTCGACCCGTTCGTAGCCAGCTTGGCCACCACGCGACACCGCCGTGGGACCCGCCGATCTACACCTGCGCGCCTGACGACGGAGGTTGTCAGGGAGTGGTCGACGTGGAGGAGTTCCTCTCGATGGGCAAGGCGTCGGATGGCCAACCTGGTCGGGCTCAGGGACACCACAGCACCTTCTTGAAGGTCGCCCAGGACAGCTGGAAGATTCGCGACCAGCAAGGCCTCGTGCTCGCGCCAAGCCAGTTCGCCCACATGACGCAGCAGCACGACCGACGGCGCCGAGCTGCCACGCGCCGCCAAGAGGTTGGTGAAGTCGGAGTCAGCCGTGATCAGCACGTCACCGTCCACCGCAGCCCGGTCGAAGATCGTCACGTCGGACGCGCTCAGGAGCCCCATCTCGTCGACGTGCCGACTGGCATGGCCCGCGGCTGTCAGTGCAGTGACCAGCTTCGGCGAGAGGTTCGCGTCGAGCAGGAACCTCACGCCGGACGGGCCATCGGCACCTCGCGCTCGTTGACGATGGCGGCCGCGTACTCCAGGGCGGCAGTGACGTCTTCACGCTCGAGGTAGGGGTAGTCCTCGAGCAACTGCTCACTAGCGCGACCCGCAGCGAGCTGACCGAGCACCATGCTGACGTTGACCCGCAGGCCACGGATGCAGGGGACCCCACCCATCTGCGCGGGGTCGACCGTGATCCGCTCGGACGCCATGCCTGATGATCGCATGGTGAGCGGGGTCTGCAAGGTGTCGGCTGACTCGGCGGACCAGCACATGGACTGGGGGCCCAATCGCGCCCCCTGCTCGAGCACGGCGCATCAGCTTCCGCGCGTCCAGAACGCTGGTCGCCGACCGAGCATCGCTTCTGTTCGGTTGTGCCTACGCGAAGTCGGTGAGGCTGGCCAGCAGCGCGAGTCGTCCTAACTCCTCAACGCTCCCGCAGCGCGCTCACACAGCCCGTGCACGGCGTCGTGATCCGCGATTTGGGTCGAAACGGCCCTGCCAGAGATATGCCGGCGTCACGCCGCAGACGGCGACCGAGCCTCCGGCCGGCACCGCGTGCCGACACCGGACGGCCAGTAGCCAACAACCCCGTCAGGTCCGCGTGTGCGGTGCCGTTGCGGGACCCGCACTGCTAGGGCGCTAACGCCGATTTCCACGCAGGAGGTTGGGCGCAACTTCAGGTGAGTTCGTA
>JBBDWV010000038.1 GCA_040902655.1 Mycobacteriales bacterium | reverse complement strand
AACAAGCCGCCCGCTGAATCACGCGATCACGAGACGGTGGATTCGGGCTCAGCGGGAACCGCGCCGAGGTCCATTCGCATCCGCCCCGGTCGTTCCGGTGCCACGCTAGGTTCGCCGGAGGACATTCGAGGAGGACGGTTGGAGCTCGCGGATCATTTCGGAGGGTTCAGCGAGCCGCTGCCGTTCACTCGAGACGCCATGGCGCAGGCGCCCACCGGCGGGGGAGTTCATGTCGTGTGCGAGCCGGACGGCACCGTGCTGTACGTCGGGCGCACCGGTGCTCTCCGTACGCGGATGCGCCAGCACTTGACCGGCGACCGTGAAGCGTCTGTGCTGCACGACCAGATAGGCCAGCTGCTCGACGCCGCAGGCGAGGACGGCACCGCAGCTGGTGTCGCCGCCTGGCTGGGCCGCCGGCAGGTGCGCTGGCTGGAGACCTCGCGGGCAGCCGAGGTTAAGGATGAGCTGGTGGCGCGGTTGTCGCCACGCTTCAACCGGGCCAAGTCGAGCGGTCGGCCGGGCCGGGGCGGTCCTGACTTCGCCCCCCTCGCGCGTTGGGGCGCCCGGCTGGCGCAGTGCGTCGACCTCGACCACGAGGAACGTCAGTACAAGCTCGAGCTCAGCGCCCGGCTGACGGCGGCGCGGCAGGCGCTGCAGGCCGGCGACCCCGACTGGCCGCGGCTGCTCAAGCGCAGCTTTGGGCCGCCGAACAACCTGACATCTTGGCGCGCGCACGGCAGCCTGCTTCAGTGGTTCGTTGAGTACAGCGAGACCGCCGCCGAGGCACTACAACTGCTGTGGGCACCGGAGACGTCGCCGGCCGCCGCAGTCGATGCGTTCTGCCAACGGCTGCCGGAGAACATCCCGCGACCGGGCACGGCGATCAACCTCGCGTCGTTCCTGCTGGGCGCTGTCGACGTCACACAGCTGCCCGTCTACCGGGTGACGCTCTTCGAGCAGGCCCGCCGCCTCACGGGCTGGACGACCCCAACCGGTACGTCCGGCACGCAGTACGCGGATGCGCTCGAGTTCCTGGACGCCTTCTCGCGGGCGGTGGTGGCCGCAGGCGGCCCCGCGCTGCGCGACCGGCTCGACGCGCAGGGCCTGCTCTGGCAGGTGCTCACAGCCGGGCCGCACCCGACATGGAACGACGACGAGAAGCGCGCCTATCGGCGATTCCTGAAGGGACGCAGCGTGGATGACCTCAGCGAGCTCGTAGCGGAGTTCCGCGAGACGACCGACTACCCGGCCGTCCGCCGGACGCAACGCGACACCGAGCGGCTCGAGCTGACCGAAGGCTTGACTTCAGAAGCACTCGCCGAACCCGACCTCGCTCTGCTTCGTCGCCTGGCAGGCCCGGCGTACGGGTCCCCCGGACCGCAGCCCGGATTCAACCGCCTGCTCAAGGACGAGAACGACCTTCAGCGCGTACTCGACATGCTCCGCTACCTGCTGTACGGCGAGGACGAACTCGCCGAACGGCTCGATGCCTGCATCAGCGGCCAGCACAAACTGCCGGGCGTCGGCGAGGCGATGCCGGTCAAGGCGCTGGCGGTCAGCGATCCAGAACGCTGGATCCCCTGCTACGTGACCAACGGTCCGGTGGGCAAGCGCCGGATCCTCGAGCTACTCGGAGCCGCCGTCCCAGATGGGCTGTCGCCGGGGGCAGCCGCGGCCGCCACCAACGACTTGCTGCGCGAGCGCCTCGAACCGCACTTCCCAGAAGACCCCTGGGGCATGCAGGAGTTCTCCTGGTGGCTGCTGCACCGCGACCACGTACCAGCCACGCAGCTCAAGAGCCTTGCCGACGAGCTGTTCCTGCCGGAAGACTTCCTCGACCGGGTGCTCAGGCTGGCCGACGACCGCGGCCAAGTCGTCCTCTACGGCCCGCCCGGTACGGGCAAGACGTACGTGGCCCGCAAGCTCGCCGGACACGTCGCCCGCGGCGGGGGCACCGTCGAGAAGGTCCAGTTCCACCCTAGCTACGCCTATGAAGACTTCGTCGAGGGCTACCGGCCCAAGGTGGTCGACAAGCAGATGACCTACGAGGTCGTCGACGGCCCGCTCAAGCGCATCGCCGCCGCGGCCCAGCAGCGCAAGGACGTCGTGCACGTGCTGCTCATCGACGAGCTGAACCGCGCGAACGTCCCCAAGGTGCTCGGCGAGCTGCTGTTCCTGCTCGAGTACCGCGACGAGGAGATCACGCTTCAGTACTCCGAGACGGCCTTCTCGCTTCCGGACAACCTGCAGATCATCGCCACCATGAACACCGCCGACCGCTCCGTGGCGCTCGTCGACGCGGCGCTGCGCCGTCGGTTCCACTTCGTGCCGTTCTTCCCTGACGTCGCACCGATCGACGGCCTGCTCCGGCGATGGCTCGGCGCGCACCAGCCACAGCTGCTGTGGGTCGCCGACGTCGTCGACCGAGCCAACAGGCTGCTCGATGACCGCAACCTCGCGATCGGCCCCAGCCACTTCCTCAAGCGCGGCCTCGACGAGGACGGGGTGCGCCTGGCGTGGGAGCACTCGGTCCTGCCGTTCCTGGAGGAGTACTTCTTCTCCGACCCGTCGCGGCTGGAGGAGTTCGCGCTTGACCGGCTCCGGCAGCCGCCAGACACGGCCCAGGTCGAGCCCCCCGCGCCGTGACCACAGAGCCACTGGTCCTGGTCGAGCACCAGCCGAGCGCCTCTGTCGAGCTGACGGTTTCACAGCGAGACGCCCTGAGGCAGCTCGTACCGGGGCTGTCGATCTCACCCGAGCCGGGCGCCGTCAACCACTACGTGCTCACCAGCGGCTCCACCGTCGGCGCCGCCCGCCTGGGCGACCTGCTGGTGGAGCTCCAGCCCAAGGTCGGACTCGCGCCCGTGCTGTTCCTGGTCTCGTACGCGCTCAACCCGCGAGGCTGGCGTGACACGCCGGCGCCGCTGTCCGGCGGCACCCTCGCCGAGGCCATCGTCGACGTATTCAGCCGCGCAGTCGCCCGCGCGCTACGCCCAAGGCTTCTGCACGGCTACCGCGGCCAGGACGACACGCTGACCACGGTGCGTGGGCGGGTCCGGTTCGGCGACCAGATGCGCCGGCAGGCCGGGCTCCCACTCCCAGTCGAAGTCAGCTACGACGACTTCACCCCCGACGTACTGGAGAACCGACTGCTACGCACCGCGACCGACGTACTGGGCCGGATGCGACTGCGGCACCAGGACTCCCGCACGGCCGCCGCCCGTCTGCACCAGCAGCTGGCCGGGATCGAGCCGCTGCCGCTATCCCGCCATCCACCTGAGCCCACCTGGACGCGGCTGAACGAGCGATACCGACCGGCCGTCGCGCTCGCACGGCTGATCATCGCCTCCGGCGGCCTCGAAGCCCGGCTGGGGCCCCACGACACCCACGCGTTCCTGCTCGACATGAACCAAGTCTTCGAGCGCTTCGTGCGCGTCGCGCTCCGCGAGGCGCTGCGCCTCGACGCCACCCGCTTCCCAGCCCCGAGCCAGGCTCGCCAGACGTGGCTCGACCGGCGACGACGGATCGCTCTGCAGCCCGACCTGTCGTGGTGGTCAGGCACGACCTGCCTGTTCGTCGGCGACTGCAAGTACAAGCGCCCGGCCGGCAGCATCCCCAATGCCGACGTCTACCAGATGCTGGCCTACCTCACGGCCTTCCACCTGGAGCAGGGACTGCTCCTGTACGCGCGGGACGAGGGGCTCCCCGCAGACGTAGCGGTAGAAGCGGCAACCAAGTACGTGCATGTACGCGACATCGACATCGCGCAGGCGCCGTCTGCAGTCCTGGCGCAGGTAGCGACAGCCGCCCGCCTCGTGGAACGGCTGGCCTCAACTCGCACGCCAGCTCTCAGCGTCACGCACCGCTGAGGGATCGCACCCGCCCCTTCTTCCTGCCGGAGAGGCATATCTACACCTACCGTCGGGTTGAGCGGCGCACCGGAGCCGCCCCGCTCAGGTGCGGGGAACGGCACCCACGGAGCACGGCTTGCTAGTCCTCGATGATGTCCCGGCCCTGCTCACGCAGTAGCGCAAGGGAGTCCAGCATCCTCTGCAGCACCTCGGGAGAGTGACCTTCCCAGTCCGGGACCTCGCTGACCAACCGAAGGGGGTGGCAAGACCGGTAGGACTTAGTGGGGTTGCCTACCGCCCGCTTGTTGGTGACGTTGGGGTCATCCTCGAAGGGACCGGAGTGGTTCGACGACGTAGACCCGTCCGCGCTCACCGGTGCCGTAAAGGGCCGCTGCGAGTTCAGCGCCCCACACTGCTGTCTCCAAGCGCGTCGTGAAGTAGATGTTGTTCGAGACGCGGCCCTGCTGGAAGTTGGAGACGTAGCCGGGCGTCAGGAGCTCCCCGTGCCCCAGAACGGCCTTCGTGCCGTGGAAGAACGGGCCAGTGATGGTGCTGCCGTTGTTCAGCGTGACGGGCGAGTGCATGCTGGCATCGAAGTCCGCCTTCCGGTCCATAGGCGCGAGGCTAGGCCGTCCCCCGACGTCTCGTAGGTGGCCTTCCGGCGCGTCGCGGAGGCGGCGGTAACGCCGGTTCCTCGCGGTTTCCCCACCGTCCGCGAGTAGCCGGTCAGCAGGTGCCTGCAACCGCCCCGGCTGCGTCCGCGCCTGCTCTACCGCCGCTGCCACGCCAGGCGCCCAAAAGTTGTTCGGGCGATCACGGCGGGCAACCGGGACCCGATCTGGCGGTTGCCGAACAGTCCCGCCGGAATGCCCAACCGCTCGCGCCGCAGCGACTGCCGCAGTCGAAGCTCGGCCTGCCAGGGCTTGTCACCGTCGACGAGGACGTCCGCGGCTCGCAGCGCGTCGACTGACGGGATGTAGGACAGCCTCGCGCAGGTGCTGACGAACGACAACGGCCGTACCGACCAGTTGCCGCCGACCACGCGCGCCGCGGCAACTGCCCCGGCAACCGCCCCGGCCAGCCTGTGCCTCGTCCAGCTGGCCGGGCCTGTGGATAGCCCGTTGTGCAAGCGCGAGGTAGCGGCTACTTTCCGCTCACCTCGCCGGATACGGGAGACGGTATGGCGAAGCGGGCGACCGACCACCGTCCTCGATACCACTCGCCCAGACTCTGGTTCGCCGCCGCAGCCCTGGGAGTGTCGCTGTCGGCCTGCTCCGACAGCGGCGGTATCCAGACCACGGTTCCTCGCTCGGGCGACGCATCCACCTCGTCCCCCGCCCCGAGCCCGCCGGCGACGTCCGCTGAGGTCGAGCGCCTGGTCACCCAGCGGTACCTCGACTTCCAGCGAGTCGTCGCCGAGTCCGGTGCCGCGTCCAACGCGGACGACCCCCGCCTCGCCGAGTACGCGACCGGCGCCGTCCTGGAGAGCTTGCGCGGCAAGCTCGCGGTCCGCCAGCAAGCGGGCACGAAGCTCTACGGCAGCCCGGTGCCTCACGTGAAGTCCGTGGACGTGTCCGGCGACAAGGCCACGGTCCTTGATTGCCTGGACAACTCCGCAACGGGGCTCGTGGACAGGTCCGGCAAGAAGCTCTCCGTCGGACGCGAGCGACAGGAGACGACGGCCACCCTCGTTCGCGAAGGCGATGCCTGGAAGGTCAGTGAGATCACGACGATTGCCGGCGGCGGATCGTGCTGACCCGCGGCGGCCGGCGCGCCAGCTCGTGCGCGCTGGTCGCCGTGGTCCTCCTCGCCAGCCCGGCCGGAGCTGATCCGCCCGACCCTCCCGTCGTGGACGACCCGACCGGCACGGTCACCACGGTGATCCACCTGCCCGGCAGCCCGGGGAACGCACCCGGCGCCCCCACCGCATCCAACGAAGGCGTCAGCCTCAACCCCTGCAGCTACCGGCACGACCCGTCAGGCATGGTCGCCGAGAACTTCGACTTCTCGCGCGCCGATGCACCCACCCAGGAGCAGATCGAAGCGGGTGAAGTCCGCTGGTACGCCGTGTCCTGCCCCGGACAGGCGGAATACCCGATCTTCATCCTCCAGATGCAAACCCGCCCCGGGACCGCCGCCACCCACGCCGGGGCAGCTGGCGGCGGCCGCCCGTGAGGTCGTACAGCTGCCCTTCCCCGTCGTGCGCCACAACCCCTCCGACGCCGGCCTGGTCAACCTCGACACGTGGCTGTGGCTGGACGACACGAGCTGGCAGGTCCACAGCAGCTCGCTCAGTCTGCGCGGCACGACCGTCACCGTCGTCGCCAAACCCACCCGGGTCGAGTGGGTCACCGGGGACGGAACGCGGATCGCCTGCGCCGGGCAGGGCCGGACGTACGACCCGGACGTCCCTGCCGATCGACAGTCGACCTATTGCAGCCACACCTACCGCCGATCCTCCGCCGGCCAGCCCGACCAGGCGTACCGCGGCTCGGCGACCTCGTCCTGGCGGATCAGCTGGGTGGGCTCAGCGCCCAGAAGCGGTGTCGAGCAAGGCGTTCTACCGCCGCTGGAGCTGACAACGCCGTTCGGCCTGCGGGTGCAAGAGATCCAGAACCTCGTCACCCGGTCCGGATGACGGCGTCGGCGCAGAAGGTGAGAGAGGAAATCGTGACCACCACGACACCGCCTGCCACGACAGGCTCGCCCTCCCACGGACGGCATAGCGGGCCGCCGGGCCTACCCCGCGCCACCGAGCGACTTCCGATGCCGGTACGACGACGCCGGCCGCTCCTGGCCGCGGTGGCCGTCATGCTCGTCGTCGGCTGCGCCGCTGTCAGCGCGAGCCTGGTCCTGGCCAGCGAGGACTCCCTCTCCGTGCTCACGGTGACCCGCCCGGTCCCGGCCGGTCAGGTGCTGACGGCCGCCGACCTCGGCACCGCGACCATCTCCGGCAGCGGCCTGACCGCCCTCGACGCCAGCTCGCGGGATGAGGTGGTCGGTCTCACGGCGGCGGTCGACCTGCTGCCCGGGACGCTGCTCTCCGATGCCATGGTCACGCCGGACCCCGTCCCGGGACCTGGCCAAGCCGTCGTCGGACTCTCGTTGAAGCCGGGCCTGCTGCCCGACGCGGAGCTGCGAGCCGGCTCCTTCGTGATGGTGGTCCGCCTCGCGGCCCCGACCGGATCGCCGGGCACCGCCGCCCGCGATCAGGCCGGCGACCAGATCCTCGTCCCACGAGCTCGCGTGCTGAGTGAGACGAGCGACCCGACCACGGGCGGCCGGCTGGTCTCGCTGGTCCTCGAACGGTCGGCGGCCGCTGACGTGACCCGGGCCGCGGCAGCAGGCACCGTCTCCCTGGTCGTCATCGGACCCGGCGCATGAGCCTGATCCTGCTCGGGGCCGGCAAGGGTGCGCCCGGCGTGACCACCGCCGTGGTCGCCCTCGCCGCCGTCTGGCCGCGCCGCGGCGTGGTCGCCGAGTGCGATCCGGCCGGAGCCGACCTCGTCCTGCGGCTGGTCAACCAGGAGGGGCGACCGCTGGCACAGGACCACGGCATCCTCTCCCTCGCCGCGGCCGTCGGCTCGCACCACGCCGAGCTCGCGCTGAACGATCACGTGCAGACCGCCGCCGGTGGGCTCGACGTCCTCGTCGGTGCGCCCTCGCCGCGACACGCCGCCGCGCTCGAGCCGCTCTGGCCCGCGTTGGGGGTGCATCTGGCCGCGGCAGAGGACTGCGACGTCCTCGCCGACTGCGGCCGGCTCACCCCACCCACGGTTGCGCTGCGGCTCGAAGCCGGCGCGCGGCTGCTGGTGCTTCTCGCGCGCGCGACGCCAGCCGGGATAGCGCACCTCCGGCCCATCCTCGCCGACCTCGACCAACGCGGCCTCTCCGAGAAGGTCGTGGTCCTGCCCATCGGCGAAGACCGCCGGCGGGTCCGCGACGAGGTCACCGACGTCGTCCGGCAGCTCTGCGGCCCGACGCCACCCCCAGTTGTGGGGCCACTCGCTCTTGACCCATCGGCCGCCGCCGGTCTGGCCGGCGAGTGGACCAGGCACCTGGACCGGACGCCGCTGGTGGCCTCTGCTCGACGCGTCGCCCACGAACTCGATGTCCTGCTTGCCGCCCAGCTCACCGTCGCCGGCTGATCCGGTGACCAAGGAGGTCGCGGTGGACCACGCTCTGGTCAAGAGCCTGCGCGCCAGCGTCGCCGAGGGCCTGCGCACCGAGCGGCGCACCCGCGCGGAGAGTGGCCGGCCGCTGTCGAGCGACGACAGCAAGGCGCTGGGGCACGCGCTGACCCTGCAGGCCTTGCGGGAGCACCGCCTCGACGAGCTGAACGACGGTGCAGCACCGGTCGCGGCGTCGGAGGAGGACGCCGAGATCGCCGCCGCGGTGTCGGCGCTGCTGTTCGGCCTCGGCCGGCTGCAGCCCCTGCTCGACGACGAAGCGGTCACCAACATCGAGATCAACGGCTGCGACCGGGTCTGGCTCTCGCTGGACGACGGCCGGGTCGTCGCCGGCCCGCCGGTAGCGGACAGCGATGCCGAACTCGTCGAGCTGGTCCGGACGGCAGCGGCGTACGGCGGGTTGTCGTCGCGCCCGTTCGACCCGGCGAACCCGTGGCTGGAGATGCGGCTACCGGACGGCTCGCGGCTGTGCGCGCTGATGAGCGTCGTCGACCGACCGACCGTGTCCCTGCGCTGCTACCGGATGCGTCGGGTGCGGCTGACCGACCTGCTCGACCGTGGCGCGATGTCCCGACAGGTGGGCGCCTTCCTGCGGGCCTGTGTGCTCGGCCGGATGAACCTCATGATCTCGGGCGAGACCTTCGCGGGGAAGACGACGCTGCTCCGGGCGCTCGGCAACGAGATCCCTTCCGAGGAAAGGCTGATCACCGCCGAGCACTTCCTCGAACTCGGCTTCCAGCACTACCCGGACCTGCACCGCGACGTCGTCGCGATGGAGGAGCGACTGCCCAACGCCGAGGGCGTCGGAGCGCTGACGCTCACCGACCTGGTCGAGCGGTCCCGCCGCATGAACCCGGACCGCATCATCGTCGGCGAGGTCATCGGCGGGGAGATCGTCGCGATGCTCGACGCGATGACACAGGGCAACGATGGCTCGCTGTCCACCATCCACGCCCGCAACGCCGAGATGGTGGTGCACCGGATCTCGACGTACGCCATGACCAGCGCGCAGCGGCTCCCGGTCGAGGCGAGCCACCTGCTGACGGCAGGCGCCCTCGACTTCGTCGTTCACCTCGCCAAGCGACGGCTGGCCGACGGACGACGGCACCGCTACGTCTCCTCGATCCGGGAGATCGTCGGGTACGACGGGCTCCAGGTCGTGTCGAGCGAGGTCTTCGCCGCCGGCGTCGCCGGTGAAGCCCTGCCGGCCGCCTCGATCACCGAACGCCGCGTCGGAGCGCTGGAGGAGTCCGGCTACTCGCCCGGTGCCTGGGCCATGGCAGGGGTCGGATGACCACTGACGTGCGCCTTGCTGTGGCGATGCTCGCCGGTGCGGGGGTGGGCACCGGTCTCGTGCTGCTGCTCGTCGCACTCCGCGGACGCGACGAGCCAACCGGCCTGCCGTGGCGTCGGCACTCGCATCGACAGTTCCTGATCGGCCTGGCGGTGGGCGTGATCGTGCTCGTCGCCACGCGCTGGGTCGCGGTCGCGGTGGGCCTCGCCGTACTCGCCGCGTCTTGGTCCCAGCTGTTCGGTGCCGGTCGGTCGGCCCGACGTGGAATCGAGCGTCTGGACGCGTTGGCCACCTGGACCGAGTCCTTGCGCGACATGGTGGCAACGGGAGCGGCCCTGCCCGAGGCCCTTCCGGCCTCGGCGGTGGCAGCCGGCCAGGCGATCAGGACGCAGGTCGACACGCTCGTCGACCGGCTGCACAACCGCGAGCCGCTCACCGACTCGCTACTGCGCTTCGCAGATGACCTGGGCGACCCGGGGGCCGATCTCGTTGTCGCGGCCCTGGTCCTCAACGTGCGCGCTCAGGGACGCCAGCTACGAGCAGTCCTCACCGCCCTGGCGCGTTCCTCGCGTGCGGAGCTCGAAGCCCGGCGCCGCATCGAGGCCGACCGTCGGGCGGTCCGTCGAGGAGTGCAGGTCGTCGTGCTGGTGACGGTCGTGATGGCCCTGGGTCTGCTCCTGCTCAACCCGAGCTACGTCGCGCCGTACCGGGAAGCGACCGGGCAGCTGGTCCTCGGCGCCGTCGTCGGCATCTTCGCGGTGGGCTTCGCCTGGCTCCGCCGGCTCGCGGAGTTCCGCCCACCCGGGTGCTTCCTGGCGGCCCGGTCCGGGACCCAGGCGGTAAGGCCATGATGCTCGCGCTCCTGTCGGGTGCCGGTGTCGGGCTGGGCCTGCTCCTGCTCGCCGTCGCGCTCTTCCCTCCGCAGCCCACCCTCGCCGCTTCGCTTGCGCGGTTCGACGCCGCTGCGCGCCTGCCACGCCGACCCGCATCCACCGACCCTGGTGGCACGAGGATGCACCGGCTGCTGGTGCGCTACGCAGGGCGCCCGCTGGCGACAGCGTTCGTGGACCGCGGCTGGCTCGCATCCGGCATGCGAGCCGACCTCGCCGTACTGGGTCAGCAACCGGCGTCGTTCTTCGCGGGCAAGGCTGCGTGTGCCGTGGCCGGCCTGGCATGCGGCCCGCTTCTCGGCGGACTGCTCACCCTCGCCGGGGTTCGCGTACCGCTGGTGCTGCCGGCGTGGGTCGGGCTGCTGTTCGCCGGTCTGCTGTTCACCGTTCCCGACATCCTCGTACGCCGTCGAGCTCAGGACCGACGCCGGGACTTCCGGGCCGCGGTCGGTTCCTACCTCGACCTCGTCGCAATGAAGATGGCAAGTGGGGCGGGGCTTTCGGAGGCGCTGCGTGATGCCGCCGCGATCGGCGGTGACGGACCGTTCGCCCGGATCAGAGGAGCCCTGGAGGACGCGCGTACGGACGGGTTGACGCCCGCCGCCGCGATCGGCCAGCTCGGTGAGGAGCTCGGCGTACCCGACCTGCGAGAACTCTCCGCCGGGCTCTCCCTCGTCAGCTCGAACGGCGCGCAGGCCGAGGAGAGCCTGCGCGCCAAGGCGGCATCGCTGCGGGAACGGGAGCTGTCGGCGGCGGCCGGCGATGCCAACGCCCGCTCGCAGTCGATGCTCGTCGCGCAGGTGGTCCTCGCGCTCGGGTTCCTGGTGTTCATCGGCTATCCGGCACTCGCGAAGGTGCTGATCGCATGAGGCGCCGCTGCGCCCACTCAGGTCTTTCGGCCGCGCCCGCGGTCGCTCCGAATCGAGAAAGGACTCCCCATGCTCGCCATCCCCGAGGTCCAGCTGGTCCTCGCTTTCTTCAGCCAGCTCCGGTCACGCGTCGCGGCGGACCCGGACCGCGGTGAGGTCGTCCAGTGGGTCCTCCTTGCCGCCATCGGCGCCACCATGGCCATCACGGTCGGCGCGATCATCCTGGCGAAGATGACCGACAAGGCCAACCAGATCAGCACCACCACCCCGTAGCCCGGTCGATGCCTCTTCACCGTGCGCGCGGTCCGCTTCCTCGGCGGGCGCCTGCAGCCGAACGCGGCAGTGCAGCTGTCGAGCTGGTCCTGCTCACCCCGCTGCTCTTGGTGTGCGTGCTCGTGGTGGTGCAATTCGCCCTCTGGCAGCACGCCCGACACGTGTTGCTCGCCGCTGCCCAGGAAGGTGCCCGGGCCGCCCGGGCGCAAGGCGCAACCGCCGTGGACGGCCGCACCCGCGCCTACGAATACATCGAGCAGCTCGGCCCTGATCTCGTGACCGCGCCGGTCGTCGAGGTCGACCGCGGAGTGGACGCCGTCACGGTCCGCATCCGCGGGCAGGCGGTCAACATCGTCCCCGGTCTGCCGTTGATGGTCACCGCGACCTCGGCCGGGCCCGTCGAGCGGTTCCGAGCCCCATGAGGCCGCCGCTCGACCGCGACAGTGGGACCACGGCGATCGAGCTCGTCCTCGTGGCGCCGGTCTTCCTCGCCGCATTGCTGCTCGTCGTCGGCCTCGGACGGATCGTCGAGGCTGAAAGCCGGGTGCAGGGAGCCGCCCGGGATGCTGCGCGCGCCGCCTCGATCTCGCGCAGTGTCGTGCTCGCCCAGGACGCAGCCCGCACGGCCGCGGCGGCGAACCTCACCGAGCGGGGCGTGTCGTGCTCGACCTTCGACGTCACGGTGGACACGGCCGGCTTCCGTCCGGGCGGCAGCGTGAGCGTCTCCGTGGCCTGCGTGGCCAACCTGTCCGGTCTCGCCCTCGCCGGGTTGCCCGGCAGCAAGACGCTCAGCGCCGAGGCGACCGCACCCATGGAGCAGTACCGGGGGGTCGGGTGACACGACGCCACATCGCCAAGGCTCGGGACGCCGGCAACGCGTCGATCATCCTCGTGCTGATCACGCCGGCGTTGTTCGCCGTGGCCGGCCTCGTCGTCGACGGCGGGCGGGCCATCAACGCCCGCCAGCGTGCGGCAGATCAGGCTGAGCAGGCGGCCCGGGCCGCAGCCGACGCGCTCGACGTGGACGCGGTCCGTGCGGGCGCGGCTCTCGTCCTGGACCCGCTTGCCGCCCGCGCTGCTGCCGAGCGGTACCTCGCGGCGTCCGGCGCGACCGGCTCCGTTGCCTTACGCCAAGGCACCGTGAGCGTCACGGTGACGGGCACGACCTCCACGGTGTTCTTCGCAGTCATCGGCATCAACCAGATCAACGTCACCGGGACAGCTACGGCCCGGCCGGCGCGCGGCATCGTCTCCGAGGAGAGGCCATGACCCAGGTGTCAGAGGACCGGACCACCGCGACGTCGCGGAGCCCTATTGACGTTCGCTGGCAGCCTCCCGCGCCGGTGCCGGAGAGTCGCCTCCGCAGGCTGTGCGCTGGCCTCGGGCTGATCCTGCTGACCCTCGGAGTGCCCGCCGCTCTGGCGCTCTCGATCGGCTGGCCCCTTCCGCACTCGGTTCCCACTGTCAATGACCTCCAGGCCGTGTTGTCCGCGCCGCTGGAGTGGGGGCTGGCCCTCAATGCGCTGGCACTCGTCGTCTGGGGCGCCTGGGGTCACTTCACGCTCTGCGTCGCCACTGAGGTCGTTGTCGCCGTACGCGGGGCCCGGGCGGGTGCCCGGCTGCTGTCGTTCCGCGTCCCGTTCGGTGGCTTCTCTCAGGACTTCGCACGCCGACTCGTCCAGGCCAGCCTCGTCACCGCGACGCTGGCGGGCTCGGTCACACTGACCGGGGCGCCTGGAACCATCCTGACGCCCGCACGTCCTGCCGCGGCGGCAGAGCCGGCGGTGGCCAGCCAGGCCGCCTGGGTCCTCCCCGGCCACGCGGTCAGCCCCGGCCCGCTGCCGGCAACTGCGCCGGCAACTCCTTCCGCCGCCCCGCGCGCGGCACCCCGGCCCGCTCCCGCGTACGTCGTGCAGCCTCCGCACGGCGGCTACTACGACTCGCTCTGGGCCATCGCCGAGAGGTACCTGGGCGACGGGCAGCGGTGGCGTGAGATCTACCAGCTCAACGAAGGCGTCGAGCAGCCGGGCGGCCGAGCGCTCACCCGGCCGGAGCTCATCCGGCCAGGCTGGCGGCTGCTGCTGCCGCGAGACGCGACGGGTCTTCCGGAGGCGGAGCCCGCCGCCGAGCCGGCCTCAGGGTGGGTGCCGGAGCCCCTCACCGACACCGATCCCGCGCCCTTGCCAGCCAGCCCTTCTCTGTCGACGGACCGCGCGGCAACGGTCCCCACTGTGGCTGCATCTCCTGCCACGTCGAGCCGGCCGACGTCTCCGCCGCCGCCATCCCAGACGGCACCCGAGTCCCCCGCTGCCGCCAGCGCCGCGTCCATGCCCGCGTCATCACCGTCGGAGGAAGGCGCGCCGGCGGGCGTGATCGACGATGACCCCGACGACGATCGCGTCCTCCCGACCGGAGCCGTGAGTGGTCTGCTCGCCGCAGCGGGCCTGGCTGCCCTGACGACGCTTCGTCACCGCCAGCGTCGGCGGCGGGGCGACGGACGAGCGATCCCGCGGCCCGACCCAGCCCTGACCCAGGCAGAGGGCCGACTGCGCGTTCTGGCAGAACCTGACGACCTGGCGCAGGTGGACGAGGTTCTCCGTTCGCTGACCCCGGCCCTGCCCACTGCCGGCGCCCTGCCGGACGTGCGGTTCGCATTGATGCGGGCAGGGCACGTCGACCTCGCATTGGCCCAGGCCCTGCCCGACGTGCCAGCGCCCTTCATCGCTCAGGACGACGGACGAATCTGGCGCGTCGCGAACGGGGGAATTCCTCCGCTCTCCGCGGCTGAAGCGGGCCGAGCGCTACCTCTGCTTCCCCTGCTGCTCACGGTTGGGCGCGACGCAGACGGGCTGGTGATGCTCGACCTCGAGGCGCTCGGATCCCTTGCCGTCGAGGGCCCGGCCTCGGAGGTCACCGCGGTGCTGACGCACCTGGTCGCCGAAGCCGCGCTCGCGCCCTGGGCGGAGGACGTAGAGGTGCTCGTTGTCGGCTTCGACGCCGACTTGGCCCGGAGCATGGAAGAACTCGCTCCCGACAGGGTGACAGCGGTGGATGACCTCGACTCATCGATGCTGCGCGTTCTCGGTACGCGGGCGAGTCGGGTCGCCGCGGAAGGCGACCGGTTGGCGTCGCGAGTCCAGGCGAGCGGACCTGACGCCCAGTGCGAGGTTCGACCGCCGCTGCTGGTCGTCTGCGCCACTGTGTCAGCGGAACTGCCGGTCCTGGTTCCCGGGGAGGGTCGGCAAGGTGTGGTCGTGATCGCTCCTGCTCCCTGGACCAGCGCGAGAGCGACGTGGGCGCTCGGTGGCCCCTTGCCCGTCCCCGGTCCGGTCCTCGCTCCGGTTCCATGCCAGCTGGATTCCGAGCGAGCCGCCTCCCTCGCGGAGGGTCTGCGGATCGCGCGGGAGCCGGTACAGCCCGAGAGCGGACTGGCAGCGTTGCCCGCGTGCGCAGGTGAAGGACCCGCGACTCCGGGGGTCGCTGAGGAACTGGCTGCTCCCGAGCCGCTCGTCCTCAGCGCGGCTTCGGACGTCAGCATCGCGACCAGTTGTGCAACCGACAGCGACCGCGTTACGGATGAGCTCGATGACGCCGTCGCCTCCTACCTGGAGGGCACGGCTCCGGCATCGGTTGGCCTACTTGGTCCGATCGCTGTCCACGCCATGGGCAACGTGGAGCCGGATCGCCGCGCGCGGCTGACGGAGATCTTGGCCTACTTGGCGGCGCATCGCAGGGGTGCGGCCGTTGTCGATTTCGACGCGGCCATCTGGCCCGACCGGCCGGTGACGCTGAAGACACGCAACCAGGCCATCACGCGGGCCCGCGCCTGGCTCGGCGGCGACGACGACGGTGTTTCGTGGCTGCGTCCCATGGCTGAAGGCGACTTGCGTCTCTCCCGGCAGGTGCTGGTGGACTGGGAGCTCTTCAAGTCGCTGCAGGAGCGGGCAAGCAGGCCCGGCCGTGCCCAGGACGATGTCCGCCGGGACCTGGAGACGGCGATGCGACTCGTCCGAGGCAGGCCGCTCGCGCAGCTGCCCACCGGGCGGTACGGCTGGCTCGCGGAGACCTTCCTCGAGCAAGAAATCCCATCGGCTGTCATCGACGTCGCACACCACCTGGCAGGGATTCTGCTGGAGCGGGGCGACGCCCAACGCGCGCTCGAGATCGCGCGCCTCGCCCTCGAGGTCGACAGATATGACGAACGGCCCTGGCGGGATCTCCTGGAGGCCCATCACCTCCGTGGCGAGCACCGGCAGGTCGTCGTCCTGGTGGATCAGCTCCGCGAGCTACTCGACGTGGAACTGGACGACGAACTGCAACCTGAGACTGCCGAGCTTCTCGAACGGCTACTGCCGCGCCGGCGCCCCGCCTGATCACGGAGTGGGGAGGCTGGTGCCGCCCTTCTACTGCTGCCACCGCGCGCCATGCGGCATGAACGGATCTCTCGGGGCTGCCTGCACCAGAAGCCGGGTTGCTCCTATGACTGCACCGGGGCGGGTGCGATCACCAGAATAGAGCCAGCAGTAGCGTCCGGTCGCGCCTCAGGCCAGGGCATTTACGACGTGCGCCACCAGAGCCGCCTCATACGTAGAGTCCGTCGCGTTGGGGCCGTGGCCGGTGGCCGGTAGACGCAGGACCGATAGTCGGTCGCCAAGGGCGTGTCGCAGTGCCGCCTCGCTGTCGTCAACGGGGATCCACGGATCCGCGTCCCCCCAGACGGCTAGGACAGGGCACTTGACCCGCTCGAACACCGGGACAGGATCGAAGTCCATGTCGCTCCATGACCCCGGGCCGCGGAAGCGCAGCGGCAGGCCCGCAAGGGCTCCCCACGGTTGCTGCGCCACGTCGTCAAGAGCGGCTTGTGCGTCGGCAGAATCAGCCATGCCTCGCACGGCGGCCTCGTAGATGCCTCGAGCCGACATCGCGGTCGCGACATCGCTGTCGCCGTAGCCCTCGTGGCGGAGTTGATGGGACACAGCCCACCGCATCTGCTCGGCCGGGCTGACGCCAGCCGCACCGACGAGCACCAGAAAGGCCGTGCTATCGGCTTCTACTGCAGCCAGAGCAGCCGCCCATGCGCCCTGACTCCAACCCCAGAAACCTAGTCGCACAGGGCCGACCACATCCCGAAGTGCCCCGGCGATGGCCTGGGCATCGTCCGCCTGAAGGCGAAGCGGGACAGCCCCGAACGGCTCCACGGCCGGTCTACGGTCGTGCAGCAGCACGGCGACGCCCTGACTCGGCAGAACCTCCGCCAGATGCCGCAGAAGCGGTTGGTTCCGGCTGGGCTCACCTGCCGGGTGCAGAGCGACCAGGCCGCCGCGCACGGCCCCCTGCGGTACGGCCAGGGCGACCGGGACGGACACGCCGGACAGTCCCACGCGCTGCACGCCAAGGAAGATTACCGCGCCTACTCGCCGTGCGTACAACGCCGTGAAGCAGAACACCTTGCTAGGCGGTCGTGCGGGCCGCTCGGTGTGGCGTCGACGCGCCCCCGGCATGGCCGGCTCACGAGGACGCGCCGCTGATGGCATGTACGCGGGTCGCGTTAGCGTCGCAGCGCCTCAGTAGGGGGTTCGCCCTGACGCTTCGTTCTGGGGGCCGCAGCCGGCTCCTGGCTCGGAAGCGAGATCGCGACACGACCTAATGTCGGACCGGCGTGGTCTGCTGGCGGCAACGCTGCGAAGGGAACCCGTCATGCGCATCCGCACGGTCTGGATCCGGTTTTACAAGTCGTTCAACTACGACTACGAGCTCAAAGCCAACCCAGTCGCCGCGCGGAAAGCGTGGCAGGACACGCCGGACGGGTGGCTCCCGCACGTCGCGGTCAGCCTTGAACCCGACATCACAGCGGTCGTCGGCGCCAACGAGAGCGGGAAGTCGCATCTTCTCGACGCGATCCACATCGTGCTGACGGGCGAGGGGATATCGCAGAGAGATTTCTGCCGGTACTCGTCGCTGTTCTCCGTGGAGAAGGGGCTGCGGCTGTACCCGGAGGTCGGCGCCACGTTCGAGCTCGGCGCCGACGACGCCGAGGCGGTCGCCGCTCTCGGCATCCCGATCCTGGGCAACGGGGACCTGTTGATGCTGCGGCCGGAACCGGATGTGATGGAGGTGCTCGACCAGAACGAAGTGCGGGTCGTCCTGGACGACGACCAGTGGAAGGGCCTCCAGGGCCTGCTTCCGCACGCCCACCAGCTGAAGACCCAGGTGGACCTGCCCGACTCCGTGTCGATCGCGGAGCTGGCGCACTCGGGCGTCCTGGTGGCGAACAGGAAGAAGCGGATCGAGCTGCTGTCGCTGCTCACGGGCCTGGGCACGCTCGACGCGGTCACCGGCAAGGCCGCCGCCTTGCTCGCCCTACTCAGCGAAGCCGAGGCGTCCGCCGAGACCGATCGTCAACGGCTCGGGCGGCTGCTGCTCACCAAGGTCGCCCGGATCGAGGCGAGCGCGTTCCAGGATCTGCAGGAGGCGATCGCCAGCGAGCGGGAAGGCCTGGTGAACGCGCTCATCCAGGAGATGAACAAGTCGATCGCGCGGCACTTGAACATCGCGAGGTGGTGGACGCAGGATCCCGACTTCCAGCTGCGGGTGTCCCCGCGCGAGCACGAACTCGTGTTCACGATCCGCGACCGCACGGGCACGGACTACTCGTTCAGCGAGCGCAGCCGGGGCCTGACGTACTTCCTCAGCTACTACGTCCAGCTCAGGTCGCACGACCGTCCGGAGGACCGTCCGGAGGTCCTCCTGATGGACGAGCCGGACGCGTACCTCTCTGCGCTGGGCCAGCAGGACCTTCTGCGGGTCCTTGAGGAGCATGCCCGTCCGGAGGCGTCGGACCGGGCAGACCAGGTCGTCTACGTGACGCACTCGCCGTTCCTGATCAACCGCAACGCCGGGCACCGGGTGCGCGTGGTCGACAAGGGCTCGCGGGACGAGGGCACTCGGCTGGTACGGGACGCGACCCAGAACCACTACGAGCCGCTGCGGACGTCGCTGGGCGCGTACATCGCGGAGACCGCGTTCATCGGCGGCGACAACCTCTTCGTCGAAGGCATCGCCGACCAGGTGATGATCGCCGGGATGAACGCCAGGCTCCGCCGCCGCGGGGCCCCGCCCAGCGAGTGCCTGGACCTGAACCAGGTCACGATTGTGCCCGGCGGGTCGAACGTGCCGTACATGCTCTACCTCGCGCGGGGGCGCGACGAGTACAAGCCGGCCTGCGCAGTCCTGCTCGACAGCGACGCCGCGGGCGAGACGGCTCGCAAGCAGATCCAGCGAGGCGGCGCGAAGGGACGCCCGACCGTCGCCAACGACCTCATCGTCATGGTCGGGGAGTGGGCCGCGGCCGCGCCCGCCGAAGCTGAGCCCGGGGTCGAAGTTCAGGAGCCCGAGGACCTCGTCCCCGTCCCGATCGCGGGGATCGCAGCGCGCCGCTACGGCCAGCATCTGCTCGGCCTGAGCGAGGCGCACGCGAGCAGGCTCACGGACAAGGCCATCAGAAGCGCCGTCGCGGAGGCGAAGTCGGTCTGGGACGGCGTCGAGAAGGCGTTCGAGGACGCGTTCAAGACCTCGATCGGCAAGGCCGGATTCGCCAAGGAAGTGCTCTCCTACCTCGCCGAGCACGAGAACGACGACCCGCAGCCGGACGGCGCCGACGTCGTTCACGACAACTACGCGGCGCTGATCAGGACGCTGGCGCAGACCCTGCAGGCGGCGCGCGAACGCGAGGACGACGGCCGCCGGAGCCAACGGGTGCAGCGGATCATCGACGAGTTCGTCGAGGACCACCCCACGGGGTGCTTGCGCGACCAGGCGTCCGCGGTACTCAGGCGGATCGACGCCGCCGCGGACGACACGGAAGCCGGAGACATGATCCGTTCCGGGACCGCCCGCCTCAGGCGCACGCACGGCCTCGGCACGGACCCCCTCGTCCGCGTCGACGACTACGACGGCTTCGCCGGAGAGCTCAAGAAGGTCCCGATCCTCGTCCGCCTGGCGCACCAGGGACGGCTCACGCCGGAGTTGCTCGCCGGCTCCTGATCGCCCCGCCGTCAGGTCTCGTCCGGGTCCGGAATACGCACAGACGCCAGCCCGGCGTTGCGGGCTGCGAACACCATCCCGGTGTCGCGGGCGACGAGGGTGACGGGCGAGCCGAACAGGTCCTGCGCGGCCACCGCCCGGTCGATGATCTCGGCATCGGCGCTGGCGAGACGTGCGTGGCCCGGCGGGTCGAACAGGAGCTCGGCGGACACGTGCGGCGGGCCAGGAGCGACCGTCGTGATCCACCCCGGGTCGCCGAACATGTCCTCCAGCGTCCTGATCGTGATCCGGGCACGGGTTCGGACCGTCTCCTGACCGCCCCGGACCACGAGCTTCCTCGCGTCGGCCCGCTTGTGCCGGTCCAGCTCGTCGACGACGAGCAGCGGGATCACGAGGTGCACGCCGCTGCTGCTCGCGCCGGGCACCAGAGCCGGCCAGTCGATGCGGTCGAACGGCTCCGGGTGGTGCAGGTACACGCTGGTGTCGGCCACCGCAAGCGCCCCCCGGTGCCCGCCGCGGCGCGCGAGGACCTGCGAGAGGCCGGCGACTGCCGCGGCGAGGTCCGTCTGCCTGGCGGCGAGCTCCAGGTCCACCAGCGCGGCGGCGTTGCCGTGCGCCGCAGGGTCAAGGGCGTGCAGCGTCCAGTGCCTCGGCGTCGCGATGAGGCGGTCCGCCTCGGAGGGCCGCAGAACGTCCGCTAGCCGGCCCAGGGCCTCGGCGGACCAGGCGCGGTAGGCGTTGAGCCGGTGGAGCGGAGGCAGGCCGCCCGTGCGGATGTTGCTGCAGGCGAGGAGCTCGGCGGCGAGCGCGTCGTGAGCAGCCTGAGGCCCGGCTCCGGGTAGAGGCACGACCAGCACCTAGCCAGGCTGCCACGACAGATGCCCGGGCTCGGCGTCCACAGATGCGGACTTCGACCGCACGGCCGCGGGTTGTGCAGGTGCCGGTCGAGGACGCCACGAGTGTCAGCGAGCGGACCTACAGTCGGGGCATGTTGAGCCCAATCGTCTGGTGCGTGCTGTGTCGGTGAACGGCGAGGAGTCTGCGGCGCTGGGTGCGGACGGGCCGTTCGGGGACCCGCCGGTTGCGGCGGCGGGCGAGGAGGTCGAGGAGGTCGAGCCGGACGAGGTCATCTTCCGGGTGACCGACTACCGCGTGGTGGTGTTCTCTGCTGCGGGCGGTTCGGGGCCTTCGCGGTGGGGGCGCTGGCTGGGCGAGCTGGACGCAGGGGGGCTGGCGTCGTTGCTGCGGGAGCTGGATCCAGTGGCGCGGGCTCTGATCGAGGCGAAGCGGTTGACGGGTTCTCTGGTGGAGCTGCATCCACAGGATCGGGAGATGTTCGCGAGCGGGTTCAAGGCGATCCGCGAGGACGGCGGCTGGCTCCAGGCTAACTTCCGGGACCGGGGACAGGTGACGCGTCTGATGCGGATCCGTCCGGCGGGGGGCGCAGCGGCCTTGTCGGGCGGGGCGTTGGCGCTGGCTGCTGTCGCGGCTCAGGCGCAGGCCGCCGAGCTGGGTCGTGAGGTGAGGGCGATCGGGCAGGCGGTGGCGCAGCTGCGGGGCGACTCGCAGGACGATCTTGTCGGGGCGGTGGAGAACGTCGTCGGGCAGGTGGAGGACATGGTCGAGCTGCTCCGGGCGCACGGCGCCGATGGCGCGGGCGAGAGCGACGTGTCGGTCGTGCGGGACGCGTTGGGGGAAGCGGGCCGGAGGTGTGTGCTGCGCCTCGGGACGGCGGTCGGGGAGCTGGAGGCCGCTGGCGGCCTGGGGTCGGCGACGGGGGCGGAGCAGGTTGTGACCGCGGGCGCTGAGAAGGACGTGGTGCTGTACCTGGGGCTGGCGGAGAGGCTGGAGGCGGCGACGGTCGAGTTCGCCTTCGCACAGGTCGCCTTTGACTGCCACTCGGGTAGGCCGCACGTCGCGGTGACCCGGGCGGAGCAGGTGACGCGGCAGGTGGAGAGGTTTCGGCGCGATGTGGGGGACGCGTGCGGGCGGCTGGCCCAACTGGACGGGAGCGTCCGCGGGGTGCTTCTGCCGTGGTGGAGGGTCGCGGGGAAGGAGATCGTCGCGTCGGCGGGGATGGCCGTGGCCGGCGCGGGCGGGGGCGCGGTCCTG
The DNA here is from genome assembly GCA_040902655.1 of Mycobacteriales bacterium. Lineage (NCBI taxonomy): Bacteria > Bacillati > Actinomycetota > Actinomycetes > Mycobacteriales > Mycobacteriales bacterium. The sequence goes on along the minus strand of JBBDWV010000038.1, from coordinate 586 downwards.
GCGGCGGCGCCAGCTGCTGCTGAGGCGGTTAAGGACGGCAGCGGGTCCGGCGGCGCGTCGGCGTCAGGGGTCCGCTCGGGAGCGGTCCTGGGCGCGGTCGCCGGGCTCGCGACGGGGCTCTACCGCGGGGCGAAGAAGACCGTGCACGAGGTCCGGGCGAAGGCGCCGCTCGAAGAGCGCCTGGAGCGGCTCGCCGCGGCTGGCGCCCGCGGCCTGGAATCCCGCGCGACGGTGCCAGCTATTGACTGGCTGCAGCAGCTGACGAAGGAGCTCGCCCGGCCTGAGGGTTGAGTCCGCGAGGGGGCGCTGCGCTCCGGCCTGTCGGCTAGCTGGACGGCGCCGTGCTCGATTGACGTGCTCATCCCCGCCAGGGTGCAGTCACAGCCTGGCGGCCGCTGCGCTGCAGCTGCAGCTGCTGCTGGTGCTGGTGCTGGTGCTGGTAGGCGAGCCGCAAGGAGCCGGGTCGCCGACTCGACACCGAGTACAGCCGCTCACGTCGCGGCATAGAAAGACGTTCTGCGTGTCGTTGCTTGGGCGTAGGAACGTCCTCCTGATGCGCTGCGGGCTTTGGTGTCCCATCGCAGGA
>JBBDWV010000037.1:98957-108304 GCA_040902655.1 Mycobacteriales bacterium | reverse complement strand
CGCTGACGACCGCCGCGAGCAGAACAAGCGCTCCAAGCACGAGCACCACCCATGCCGTCAGCCGCTTCACGTTCGCCTCATCCGGCGACGCCAACGCTGGCCGGCGACCGCACCGAGTTGCCGTACCGGGTGCGGATCGAACACCGCGTCGATCAGCGCAGCCTCGGCCTCGCCCGGGTAGCCGCCGCGGAACGTCGGCCACGGCTGAGAGATCTGCGCCGCGACGTGCGCCGTGAGCCTGTATCGATCGGCGGCGTAGAACGAGGAGACCGGAACGTTGTTGTGGTACCTCCATGCCTTCAGCAGTCTGGCGAGCTTCTTGGCGCCCCCGCTGATGCCGCTCTGGCGGTTGATCTCATTCACCCAGTCGATGTGCTCCGCAGGGACGCTCATGATCCAACCGGTGGCGGCGCCGGGGATGTCGTACACGTACGGGTCGCCGTCGCTGCGGTTGCGAAGGAGCGCCGGCACGATCTCCCACCGCAACTGCTCAGACCCTGCGCTGTGACCGACCTCACGACTCTCCGCTAGCAGGAGTGCTTGCAGTTGCTAGCACCGGCGCCTAGGGTCGAGGCACAGCGACGGCAGCGAGCGGAAGGAGTCCCCATGGTCGGCATCGACGTCCGCCAGCTCGGTGACTACATCCGTGAGCAGCGCAGTGCCAGCGACATCTCGCTGCGCCAACTGGCCAAGCTCGCCGGCGTGAGCAACCCCTACCTCAGCCAGATCGAGCGGGGGCTGCGCAAGCCCAGCGCCGAGATCCTGCAGCAGATCGCGAAGGCGCTGCGCATCTCGGCCGAGGCGCTCTACGTCCAGGCCGGCATCCTCGAACAGCGGGCGGGCAGCGGGGTCGTTCCCGATGCCGTCCTGAGCGACGAGGGGCTGACCGAGCGCCAGAAGCAGGTGCTGCTCGAGATCTACGACAGCTTCCGCAAGGAGAACGCGGCAGCGGTTCCACCGGTCGCGAACGACATCGCCGTCTCGGTCGTGACGGCGACCTCCCTTCCGGACGGGTTGAGCACCAGTTCCGCGTCCGACACCCCGCGGGCCCGGACCAGCCGCAGGCGCGGAGCAGCCCGTACGGCACCCGGCCCTACTGCGCCCGAGGACGACGCCGCGCCGACCGCCGGCTAGGCCGCCGCACCACCCCGAGCACGTCACCCCACCCCTCACCAGGAGGCACCGCATGTCCGTTTCCCCGTCCGCCCCGAAGGCCACCGCCGACGTCGACAAGACCGGCAGCACCGTCACCGGTCGCTTCACGCTGAAGAACCTGCCGACCTTCGACGTCGCCGAGGCCAGCAAGCCGCTGTTCGCGTTCGTCGGTGTCGCCGACTTGGCGTTCGAGCAGGCCAAGGATGTCCCGGCCCTGTACGTCGCCGAGGTCAAGAAGGTCCAGGGGCGCATCGCCGAGGTCCCGGCCCAGGTCAAGGCGCTGCCGACCCAGGTCAAGACGCTGCGCGGCGAGGTCGAGACCCGCGTCGAGAAGGTCACTGGGAAGGCGAGCGACTTCTACGCCCAGCTGACCGTGCGCGGCGAGCGCCTGGTCACCCAGATCCGCCGCCAGCCGGCCACCGAGGCTGCCATCGCGGAGGGCAAGGAGGCCGTGCGCAAGGCCGAGGCCGCCGCGGTCGCCGCCAAGAAGTCGGCCAAGGCCGGCGAGAAGGCGGTCGGCGACGCCGGCGCCAAGATCGGCTAGTTCTTCCGCAGCTCGGCACGACCCTCAGCACCCGCGACCCCCGGCAGCCCTCGAGGCCCGGGGGTCGCGTGCATGCCGGTCCCGCGAGTGGTCGGGGGCTGCGTGGATGTCCGGGGGTCGCGTGCGCGGCCGCGGTAGGCAAGACTGGACCGATGATCGACCTTTTCGGTACGTCGGAGCTGCTCCTGGTCGCGCTCGGGCTGGGCGCCTTGGGCCTCAAGCTGTGGGCGCTGGTCGACGCCGCCACCCGTCCCGGCTCGGCGTTCGCGGCGACCGGGAAGCTCAGCAAGCCCCTCTGGATCGTGATCCTGGCCGCCGCCGTCCTGCTCGGTGGCCTGAACGTCCTCGGGCTGCTCAGCCTGATCGGCCTGATCGCCGCGATCGTCTACCTCGTGGACGTCCGTCCGGCCGTGCGCGAGCTGCGGCCCGGGGGTCCGTGGGGCTGACCGTCGGATGGACCGGCGGCGGCTGACTGGCGCTACCGGCCGCCGGGCGCCGGGTTGTGCTGCAGCTCCGGCGCGACGTCGCCGGCCGGCTCCTGCCCGACATGGATGAAGACCAGCGCGTCCTCCGCATTGCCGGCGACCTGCCCGGTCTCACCGTTCGCCTCGTAGACCTCGACCAGGCCGGGAGCATCGCTCGCGGCCAGCAGCCGGCGGACGCCTTCCTGCACGGTCGTGGACTCTCCATCGCGGACCCCGCCGCGCAGCACCACCAGCTCATCCGCCATGCCGGCAGGCCTACCCCCCGTCCCTGTCGAGGAAAACGGGGCGCCCGGGCTCGGGCGAGGCACCGGCAGAGGAGGCAGGCTCACGCCTGGCCCGCCCGGGTCCGCCCGGACATGTCCCCATCTGCGCGTCACCCGACCGGTGGACGTCCCGCCGGCCCCGTCACCACCCTGCGGGCGGGTCGTTGCTCGGGGTGTTCCCGCAGGTCCGCCTCTGCCCGGAAGGCCACATCAGATGACCCGGAGTGCCACCGTACGCACCGAGCTCGAGCTGCGCCTGGTCGTCCCGGGAGGTCCCTGTCTGCCGGTGCTCGCCGACCTGCGCTACGCCGCCGACGACCCCTGGGCGGTGCGGGTGGCCTTCCAGACCGGCGGCGAGGGCGACGGCATCGTGGAGTGGATGTTCGCCCGCCAGCTGCTCACCGACGGGATCGCCGGCACGGTGGGTGAGGGCGACGTCCGCGTCTGGCCCGGGCTGGCCGGTGGGGTGCGGGTGATCAACCTGGCGATGGCCTCGCCCTCGGGCTCGGCACTGTTCGAGATCGACCGCAACGCGCTCGTGGAGTTCCTCCAGCAGACCTACCTCGTCGTGCCCACCGGCCTCGAGGGCGACCGGATCGACGTGGACGCCGAGCTCGCGCTGCTGCTCGCCGACTGACAGGCCGGCGCGACCGTGGCCCAGGCGACGGTGAGTTCGCCCAGCCGGGTCCGCCGCAGGTCGGCGCCGGGCCAGTCCAGCGCGCCGCACGCGGCAACCCAGCGGGCGCGCGGTCCGAAGACCGCCTGCGGCGCGGCCCGGTCCCAGGCGGTGTCGAGCGCGGTGAGCAGGGCGTGCACCCGCTCGCCGGGCACGTTGCGGTGGATCAGCGCCTTGGGGAGGCGTTCGGCGAGCTGGGAGGGCCGCTCCAGCGTCGGCAGGTGCGCCGAGATCGTCAGCGTCCGCGGCCCCTCGGCACCCAGGGCCACCCAGGCCGCGCGCCGGCCGAGCTCGTCGCAGGTCCCCTCGACCAGCAGCCCACCCGGCGCCAGCCCCGCGCGCAGCGTGCTCCACGCCTCGCGCGCAGCCTCCTCGTCGTACTGCCGGAGAACGTTGAGGGCGCGGACCACCAGCGGGCGCAGCCCGGCCAGCTCGAAGCCGCCGCGGCGGAAGATCAGTCCCGCTCGCTCGGCGGGGCGGGCAGCCGCCACCCGCTCCGGGTCGATCTCCAGGCCGACCACCTCGACGTCCGGCCGGACTGTACGCAGCCGGCCGAACAACTCGACCGTGGTGACGGCTGAGGCGCCGTAGCCGAGGTCGACCACGATCGGCGGATCCGGCGCCGTACGCAGCAGGTCGCCGTGCGCGCCGGTGAGCCACCGGTCGACGCGTCGCAGCCGGTTCGGCCCGGTCGTGCCGCGGGTGGCCAGACCGAGCGCGCGGGCCCGGCCGGCGGCATACCGCTTCACCCGCGCCATGGCGGTCTCAGCGCCGGACGAGCTTGTGCACCGCCGCCTGCTGCTGGGGCGTGAGCTGTACCAGGTCGATGTTCACGTGCGCGGGCCGCGACGCCACCCACACGATCGCGTCCGCGACGTCGGCGGCGCTCAGCGTCTCCACCCCGGCGTAGACCGCGGCGGCCTTCTCGGCGTCCCCTTCGAAGCGGACCAGCGAGAACTCTTCCGTCTCGACCATCCCCGGCGCCACTTCGCTCACCCGTACGCCGCAGTCGACCAGCTCGAGGCGCAGCGTGTCGCGTAGCGCGGCCAGCGCGTGTTTGGCGGCGACGTATCCGCCGCCCCCCTCGTACACCCAACGACCGGCTGTGGAACCGGTCAGCACCACGTGGCCGCGGGACCGCCGCAGCGCCGGCAGCAGGGCCTGGACGGCCCGCACGGTGCCGAGGACGTTCACGTCGTAGGTCCGTGCCCAGGTGTCCACCTCGGCCTCGGCCAGCGGGGCCAGGTCGAAGGCGCCACCGGCGTTGGCCACCAGCAGGTCACACTCGGCCACCGCGTCGCCCAGCTCCTGCACCGAGCGGGGATCGGCCACGTCCAGCTGGTGCGGGCGGATCGCCGCGTGTTCGGCGGCGAGGGCGTCGAGCCGGTCCAGCCGCCGGGCGGCGGCCACGACGGACCAGCCCTCGGCGGCCAGCCGGCGCGCCGTCTCGGCCCCGATCCCGCTGCTGGCTCCCGTGATGACCGCCGTCCGCTGCATGGTGGGGAAGTCTGCCCTGCCCGCCGCTGTTGAGCGGGCGCGGGGCAGACTGCTCCTCGACAGGGAGGTGCACAGCGTGACGTCCAGGCCGAATCCCACCGCCGCTACCGTGCGGTCGGTCCGGCCGCGGCGCGTCGCGGTGCTGTCCGTGCACACCTCGCCGCTCGAGCAGCCGGGGACCGGTGACGCCGGCGGCATGAACGTCTACGTCGTCGAGACCAGCAAACGGCTGGCCGACCTCGGAGTCGAGGTCGAGGTCTTCACCCGCGCCACCCGTAGCGACCTGCCGCCGGTCGTCGAGCTGGCGCCCGGTGTCACCGTCCGGCACGTCACCGCCGGCCCGTTCGAGGGGTTGTCCAAGGAGGACCTGCCGGCCCAGCTGTGCGCGCTGACCTCCGGGGTGCTGCGGGCCGAGGCGGCGCACGAGGCGGGCTGGTACGACGTGGTGCACTCCCACTACTGGCTGTCCGGGCAGGTCGGCTGGCTCGCCACCGAGCGGTGGGGCGTACCGCTCGTGCACACCGCCCACACCCTCGCCAAGGTCAAGAACCTCTCGCTGGCCGACGGCGATGCCCCCGAGCCGCTGCGGCGGGTCGTGGGGGAGCAGCAGGTCGTCGAGGCCGCCGACCGGCTGGTCGCGAACACCGGCGACGAAGCCCGCCAGCTGGTCGACCTCTACGGTGCCGAGGCCGACCGCGTCGTCACCGTCGCCCCGGGCGTCGATCTCGAGCACTTCCGGCCCGGCGAGGCCACCGCCGCCCGCACCCGCCTGGGCGTCCCCCCGGACGCCGTGCTGCTGCTGTTCGTCGGGCGCATCCAGCCGCTCAAGGCGCCCGACGTCCTGCTCCACGCCGCCGCCCGGATGCTGGAGCAGGACGCCGCCGCCGGTTCGCCGGCCACCCGACCCCTCCGCGATCGCCTGGTCGTCGCCGTCGTCGGAGGGCCGAGCGGCACCGGGCTGCTCGAGCCGACCGCCCTGCAGGACCTCGCGCACACGCTCGGCATCGCCGACATCGTCCGCTTCGAGACGCCGCAGGGCGGCCACGCGCGCTCCGACCGGCTGCGGGACTGGTACGCCGCGGCGGACGTCGTGGCGGTCCCCAGCCACAACGAGTCGTTCGGCCTGGTGGCTTTGGAGGCGCAGGCCTGCGGCACCCCCGTCGTCGCCACGGACGTCGGCGGGCTGCGTACCACCGTCCGCAACGGGGCCTCCGGCCTGCTCGTGCGGGGGCACGGCGCCGACGCCTGGGCCGCGGCGCTGTCCCGCGCCGTCGCGGACCGGCCCCGGCTGTCCCGTGGCGCGACCGCGCACGCCGCCGGCTTCTCCTGGGCCCGGACTGCCGACGGCCTGCTCGCGACCTACCGCGACGCCCTCGCCGACCGGGTCGCGCTGCCGCTCGCCGTGGCCCGATGAGACCGTCCCGATGAGACCGGCCCGATGAGCGACCTGCACGGCACGATGCAGGCCGCCCTGGACGAGGCGGGCCTGGACTACAGCTCCCCCGGGCAGGGGCAGTTCTTCGTCGTGCTGCCCGGCACGCACAAGCTGGCCACGCACTGCTGGCTGGTCGCGGGCCAGCACGCACTGCTCGTGGAGGCGTTCGTCTGCCGCCGACCGGACGAGAACGCCGGCGAGTTCTACCGCTACCTGCTGCGCCGCAACGCCCGCCTCTACGGCGTGGCGTTCTCCGTCGACTCCGCCGGTGACGTCTACCTGGTGGGCCGGCTGCCGCTGCACTCGGTCACCGCCGACGAGATCGACCGGATCCTGGGATCGGTACTGCAGTACGCCGACGAGTCCTTCGACCCGCTGCTCGAGATCGGCTTCGCCGGCTCGATCCGGCGCGAGTGGGCCTGGCGGCAGAAAAACGGCGAGTCGACGGCCAACCTGCAGGCCTTCGCCAGGTTCGCCGATCCCGACCGCTGAGGACGGACGACCCCGCCGGGATGCCGGCCACCGGCGCTGAAAGACTGTGCGCATGGCGACCCTGGTGCTGCTCCGTCACGGCGAGAGCGAGTGGAACAAAAGAAATCTGTTCACCGGCTGGGTGGACGTCGACCTCACCGAGCTGGGTGAGGAGCAGGCCCGGCTCGGGGGCCTGGAGCTGAAGAAGGCCGAGCTGCTCCCGACGATCGTGCACACCTCGCTGATGACGCGGGCGATCCGCACCAGCAACATCGCGCTCGAGGCCTGCGAGCGCAACTGGATCCCTGTCGAGCGGCACTGGCGGCTCAACGAGCGGCACTACGGCGACCTGCAGGGCAAGGACAAGAAGGCCACCCTCGAGCAGTACGGCGAGGAGCAGTTCATGCGGTGGCGCCGGTCCTACGACACACCGCCGCCGAAGATCGAACCCGGGAGCGAGTGGGACGTCAGCTCCGACCCGCGGTACGCGCACCTGACGACCGACCTGGTGCCGCGGAGCGAGTGCCTCGCGGACGTGGTGCACCGGTTGCTGCCGTACTGGTACGACGCCATCGTGCCGGACCTGCAGGCGGGCGAGACGGTGCTGGTCGCCGCCCACGGGAACTCGCTGCGCGCCCTCGTGAAGCACCTCGACCGGTTGTCGGAGCAGGAGGTCCTGGAGCTCAACATCCCGACCGGGCAGCCGCTGCGCTACGACCTCGACGACGACATGCACCCGACCAACCCGGGCGGCACCTACCTCGACGAGCAGGCCGCGAAGGCGGCCGCCGAGGCCGTCGCGCGCCAGGGCCACTGATGGCCGGCAAGAAGAAGAAGCGGCCGACCGCGCCGCCGCCGCCGGTCCGGAGCAAGCCGCCGCGGGCGGCGGCCGCGCCGGCCGGTCCGAGCCGGCGGGAGCAGCAGCGGACTGCGCGCACGCAGGTCGAGCGGCGCGAGAGGTTGCGGCGCCGGCTGGGCACCGCCGGACTGGTGGTCGCCGTGGTGGCGGCGGTCGGCGCGTACGTCGTCCTCGACCGGCGGGCGGACGCCGAGCTGCGGGAGGTGCTGACCGCCGGCTCGTGCGATGTCGACCGCGAGACCGATCCGACCCGGGCGCAGGGGCAGAACCATGTGCCCACCCCGTCGTACCGCGTGAACCCGCCCGCCGGGGGCGACCACCTCGCGGGCGCCGCCCGTGGCGGGGTCTTCCGCGGTACGTCGGTGCCGGCCGATGGGCTGCTGGTCCACTCGCTCGAGCACGGGTACGTGATCGCTTGGCACCGGCCGGACCTGCCGGCCGAGCAGCTCGAGCAGCTCGTCGAGTTCGAGCGAGCACACGACGGTGACGTCATCGTCGCCGAGCGGGCGAGCCTGCCCGTGCCGGTCGCCGCGACGGCCTGGGGACACCGACTGCTGTGCCAGCAGGTGGAGCCCGACGTGCTGGAGCGCTTCTTCGACGAGCACGTCGGCAACGGCCCCGAGGACGTCGAGCGGGGTTAGCAGCATCACCCGACCAGCAGTCAAGGTCGGGCCTGGAGGTCCGATACCTGCTGCATGCATCTGACCCGCATGCTCTCCCGGCTCGCCTGCGCCTCTCTGCTCTGTGCCCTGCTCGGCACTCCCGCCGGTGCCGCCCTCGCCGCCGAGCCGGCCGGTCCGCCGGTCGAGGTCACAGCCATCGTCGAAGCGGCGGACGGGCGCTTGTCGTTCGTCACGCAGCGTGCGGCCTCCAGGCGCAGCGGCACCGACCTGGCCCGCCGGCTGGATGCGCGCCCGGACGTCGTGGCGGCCTCGCTCGAGCAGCCGGTCTACGCCGTCGGCAGCCCCGACCCGCTCCGGTCCCAGCAGTGGGGTCTGACCAGGCTGGCCGCCGAGCAGGTCTGGGCCGGCGGAACCGCGACCGGCCAGGTCGTGGCGGTCCTGGACACCGGCGTGGATGCCGCACACCCCGACCTGGCCGGCATCGTCGCGCCCGGACTGGACGTGGTGACCGCCACCGGCACGGCGACGATCGACCCGCACGGGCACGGCACGCACGTCGCCGGCGTCGTCGCCGCGATCGGGGAGAACGGCTTCGGCGGCGCCGGGCTCGGCCAGGGCGTGCGTGTCCTGCCGGTGCGGGTGCTGGACCAGAGCGGCGCCGGCACCGACGGTGACGTCGCCCGCGGCATGGTCTGGGCCGTCGACAACGGCGCCACCGTGCTCAACCTGTCGCTCGGCGGCCCGAACCCCAGCTCGCTGCTGACCTCGGCCGTGGAGTACGCGCTGGCCCGGGACGTGGTGGTGATCGCGGCGGCGGGTAACGCCGGCGCGAACGGCGACCCGGTGCTCTACCCGGCAGCCACGCGGGGCGTCATCGCCGTCGGCGCCGTCCGCAGCGACGACACCCGCCCGACCTGGTCCAGTACCGGGTCGCACCTGAGCCTGGCTGCGCCCGGCGTCGGCATCATGTCCACCGTCCCCGGTGGCGGTCACGCGTCCTGGTCGGGCACGAGCATGGCTGCCCCGTTCGTCGCGGCGGCCGCCGCCCTGGTGCGCGCCGGTGAGCCGTCCCTGGCCCCAGCCCAGTTGCGCAGCCGCCTGATGGCGACGGCCCGTGACCTCGGTGCACCGGGTCTGGACTCGCAGTACGGCGCCGGTCTGGTCGACGTCCTGGCCGCGCGCGCGGCGGGACTCCCGGCCGGAGCGCCGTCCGACGACACCTCCGACCAGCCGGTGGCGGAGCCGGTCAGCGAGCCGGTGGCCCCGGCTCCGGCTCCGGTGGCCCCGGCCCCGGCTCCGGTGGCCCCGGCTCCGGCTCCGGTCGCTCCCGCTCCGGTTC
>JBBDWV010000037.1:20584-98857 GCA_040902655.1 Mycobacteriales bacterium | reverse complement strand
CGGTGGCCCCTGCTCCGGTTCCGGTGGCCCCTGCTCCGGTTCCGGTGGCCCCTGCTCCGGTTCCGGTGGCCCCTGCGCCGGCTCCCGCGCCGGTCGCCCCGGCCCCCGCGCCCGTCACGCCCGCGCCAGCGGCCGTCACGATCCGTACCTCCCGCAGCGCGGCCGTCGTGCTGCCCCGCCGCCCGGTCGTGCTCGCGAGCCGCGTCCTGGTCGACGCACGCGTCGCCGGGGGAACGCCGGTGGCGCTCGAGCGCCGGGTCGGCACCGGCCCCTGGACCACGATCCGTACCGGGACCACGCGGCCGGACGGCCTGGTGGCCTGGACGCTGCTGCCCGACCTCAGCGGTGAGCACCGCTTCCGTACCGGGTCGACCGTCTCGGGCACCGTCCGCGTGGACGTCCGCCAGGTGGTGACCGCCGCGGCCCGCCGCAGCGGCAACCAGGTCCTGGTGGACGCCACCGTCGCCCCCGGCGGCCGGTCGACGGTCGCCCTGCAGGTGCCGCGTGGCAACGGCTGGGCGACAATCGCGACCACGGTGACCGACGCCGCCGGCCGCGCGCGCTTCGTGCGCCCGCTGCCTCGCGGAACCCGGCTGCGGGTCTACGCGCCGACCCGCCCGGCCCTGCTGCTGGCCCTCAGCCGGGAGCTGAGGCCCTGACCTGAGGCCTGACCCGAGGCCTGGCCCCCCAGGTCAGCCGTCGAGGTCGGGGCGCTCGCCGGTCACCAGGTAGACCACGCGGCGGGCGACCGAGACCGCGTGGTCGGCGAAACGCTCGTAGTAGCGGCCGGCCAGGGTGATGTCGATGGCCGCCTCGATGCCGGCCGTCCAGTCGTCGTCGAGGATCGAGGTGAACAGCTGCCGGTGCAGCGCGTCCATGACGTCGTCGTCCTTCTCCAGCTCCGCCGCCATCTCGATGTCCCGGCTGGCGATGACGCTGCCGGCCTTGGCGACGATCTCCTCTGCGGCGTGGCCCATCTTCAGCACCGTCGAGCGCAGCGCCGGCGGCACCGCCGAGCTCGGGTAACGCCGGCGGGCGATCTTCGCGACGTGCACGGCGTTGTCGCCCATCCGCTCCAGGTCGGCCACCATGCGCAGTGACGTGACCAGCACGCGCAGGTCGCTGGCGACCGGCTGCTGGCGGGCCAGCAGGTCGAACGACCGCGCCTCGGTCTCGCGGTAGAGGGCATCCACCGTCTCGTCCGCCGCGATCACCATCTCGGCGAGGGTCAGGTCGGCGTCGAGCAGCGCCGTGGTGGCCCGGCTCATGGCGGAGCCGACGAGGTTGGTCATCTCGACCAACGAGGCGGAGATGGCATCGAGCTCGTCGTGGTAGGTGTCGCGCATCTGCGCAGGGTAGACCGCCGCTGCGGACGAGGACGGGCCCGGCGCAAACCGCCGACGTCCATCAGGTGAACATCAGCGGGTCGGCCGCTCCGCCCCGGTGGGACGGCCGGCGCCCGCACCTACAGTTCGACAGGTGACCGTTGCCGGCGTGCTCGTCGGGCTCGTCGTGGGCCTGCTGTTCGGCGGGGTGCTCGGCGCACTGCTGGTTCGCCGTTCGGCGGCCCGCCCGTCGGCCATCCCCGCCCCGCGCCCCGAGCCGGTGTCCGGGCCCAGCAGTGTCGAGGTCATCGACGCGCTGCCCGTCGCTGTCGCGGTGCTGGCCGCCGACGACCGGGTCGTCCTGGCCAACCGCTCCGCCGTCGACCTGGGTGTCGTACGGGCGGAGCGACTGCTGGTCGCCGAGTTGCGCCGGCTGGTGCACGAGGTGCGACGTACCGGAAGGGCGCAGGAGGTCGAGGTCGAGCCGGTCCCCACGCGGCTGGTCCGGCTGCCCGAGGCGGTGCGGGTGCGCGTCGTCCCGGTGGAAGGCATCGGTGGGCACGTCGCGCTGCTCGTCGAGGACATCACCGAGGCCCGCCGGGTGGAGGCCGTGCGGCGCGACTTCGTCGCCAACGTCAGTCACGAGCTCAAGACACCGGTCGGCGCGATGTCGCTGCTCGCCGAGGCGATGCTCGACGCGAGCGAGGACCCGACCGCCGTGCGCCGCTTCGCCGGCCGACTCCAGCACGAGGCCGGCCGGCTGGCCCGGCTGGTGCAGGAGCTGCTGTCGCTGTCCCGCCTGCAGGGTGCCGACCCGCTGCCCGAGCAGCAGCTCGTCCCCATCGACAAGGTGGTGGCCGAGGCCGTGGACCGGACCCGTACTGCGGCCACCGCGCGGGGCATCGCGATCGTCCGCGGCGGCGAGCGCGGGCTGACCGTGTGCGGCAGCGAGCGGCAGCTGATCACCGCTGTCGGGAACCTGCTCGAGAACGCCGTGCACTACAGCCCGGAGTCCACCAGGGTGGCCGTCGCGGTCCGGTCGCGGGAGGGCGCCGTCGAGGTGACCGTCACCGACCAGGGGATGGGCATCCCCGAGAAGGACCTCGAGCGCGTCTTCGAGCGCTTCTACCGGGCCGATCCGGCCCGCTCGCGGGCGACCGGCGGGACCGGGCTCGGGCTCGCGATCGTCAAGCACGTTGCCACCAACCACGGTGGTGAGGTGAGTGTCTGGAGCGTCGAGGGCTCTGGATCGACCTTCACGCTCCGGCTCCCGCCCTCCGCGGCAGCCGCCCACGACGAGGAGAGCCTGTGACGCGCGTGCTGGTGGTGGAGGACGAGGAGTCGATCTCGGACCCGTTGTCCTACCTGCTGCGGCAGGAGGGTTTCGAGGTCGCGGTGGCCGCGACCGGCCCGGACGGGCTCGCCGAGTTCGAGCGCAGCGGCGCCGACATCGTGCTGCTGGACCTGATGCTGCCGGGGTTGTCCGGCACCGAGGTGTGCCGGGCGCTGCGGACGAAGTCCTCGGTGCCGGTCATCATGCTGACCGCCCGCGACAGCGAGATCGACAAGGTCGTCGGACTCGAGCTGGGGGCCGACGACTACGTGACCAAGCCGTTCAGCTCCCGTGAGCTGGTCGCGCGGGTGCGGGCCGTCCTGCGCCGGCAGGGGGAGCCATCCGCCGAGGAGTCCGGGGGAGTGCTCGAGGCCGGGCCGGTCCGGATGGACGTCGAGCGGCACGTCGTCACCGTCGACGGCGAGCCGGTGCCGATGCCGCTCAAGGAGTTCGAGTTGCTCGAGCTGCTGCTGCGGAACGCCGGCCGGGTGCTGACCCGTGGGCAGCTGATCGACCGGGTGTGGGGCGCGGACTACGTCGGCGACACCAAGACCCTCGACGTGCACGTCAAGCGGCTGCGGGCCAAGGTGGAGCCGGACCCGGCCAGCCCGGCCTACCTGGTGACCGTCCGCGGCCTGGGCTACAAGCTCGAGCCCTGAGGGGCCGCGCCGGCCGGGTGGTCGGCCCCGCCGCCGGCGGACCGCAGCCCGCAGAGCCGGGCCAGTTCCTCGTACGCCGGCCGGCCCAGCAGCGCGGTCAGCTCCGGTGCGTAGGACACCCACAGTGGCTCGGCGCCGACGTGCGCGGCCGGTGACGAGGTGCACCACCAGTGCAGGTCCGCGCCGCCCGGACCCCAGCCGCGGCGGTCGAACTCCCCGATCGAGGTCACCAGCACCGAGACCTCGTCCGGCCGCTCGACCCACTCCTGGGTGCGCCGCACCGGCAGCTGCCAGCAGACGTCGGGCTTGGTCTCGAGCGGATGCAGCCCGCTGCGCTCGGCGAGCGCGTGCAGCGCGCAGCCGGCGCCGCCGGCAAAGCCGGCCCGGTTGAGGAAGACGCACGCCCCGTCGACGGTGCGGGTACGCCGAGCGCTCTCGCCCTCGAGCTCGTCCAGCTCCGAGATCCCCTTCGTACGACCGAACTCGGCGTACTGCCAGTGCTTGCCCTTCAGCTGTGTGGCGAGCCGTTCGATCCGCTGCTCGTCCTCGTCGTCGGCGTAGAACGCGCCGTGGTTGCAGCAGCCGTCCTCGGCGCGGCCCTCGAGGATGCCCTCGCAGCCCCGGCCGTAGACGCAGGTCCACGAGGACAGCAGCCAGGTCAGATCGGCGCGTACGACGCCCAGCGGGTCGGCCGGATCGACGAACTCGACCCACTCGCGCGGGAAGTCCGGCCCGACCTCACGCAGGCCCGGCATGCCCAGGTCGGTCATGCCAGGACGCGGACCACGAGCAGCGCGACGTCGTCGTCGAGCGCGCCGTAGGCCAACTCGGCCAGCAGGTGCTCACAGATCGCGTCCGCGTCCTCCTCGGGCGCGCTGCGCAGCGCGGCGGCCAGCGCCTCGAGCCCCTCGTCGATCGGGCGACCGCGGTGCTCGACGAGCCCGTCGGTGTAGAGCACCAGCACCGAGCCCGGCTCGACGCTCTCCTCCACCTCCTCGCGGGTGGTGCCCAGCTCCGCGCCGACCAGCAGCGAGGCGTCGGTCGCCACCAGCCGCACCGTGCCGTCCGGGCTGCGCAGGGCGGGCGGCAGGTGGCCGGCGTTGGCGAGCCGCAGTCGGCCGGGGCGGCCCTCGCGCGGCGGGTCGAGCCGGCCGTAGAGGCAGGTCGCCAGCTGGGCCATGTCCAGCCCCTGCACCAGCTGATCCAGGCGGTCCAGCACGATCGCGGGGGCGCTGCCCTGCCAGGCATAGCTCTGGAGCACCGAGCGCAGCTGCCCCATGGCGGCGGCCGCCGTCATGTCGTGGCCCATGACGTCGCCGACAGCCAGGCCGACGGTGCCGTCGGGCAGGGCGAACAGGTCGTACCAGTCGCCGCCGACCTGCGCGGAGGTGGCGCCGGGCAGGTAGCGCGCGGCGTGGTCGAGGCCTGGCACCGCCTCGAGCTGCGGCAGCAGGCTGCGCTGGAGCTGCTCGGCGACGTCGTGCTCGCGGGAGTAGAGCCGCGCGTTGTCGACGGCCAGCGCCGCCCGGCGGGCCAGGTCGGCGGCCATCGCGAGGTCGCCGGCGTCGAAGCTGCGCGCCGAGTCGTCGGTGAACAGCGACAGCACGCCGAGCACCTGGCGGCGGGCGCGCAGCGGCAGCACCATCGCGGACCGGACCCCGACCTGCCGATAGACGTCGACCAGCTCGGCGTCCCCCATGTCACGGACCAGCACGTCGTCGTCGACGTCCAGGAGCACCGGGGCGCCGCCGGCGAGCACCGACGCGGTGACCGAGCTGTCCGACAGCCCGGTCTGCTGGAGCTGCTCGAGCCGGCGCAGCAGTGGCGACTTGTCCTCGTCACGGTGCCGCGCCGCCACGCGCTGCACGCGGCCGTCGGGCGCCAGCAGGTGCACGGTGCACCAATCGGCCATCAGCGGGACCACCAGGCCGGTGAGCCGGTCCAGCGACTCGTCGACGTCCAGGGTCGCGGCCAGCATCGACGTCGCCTCGGCCAGCAGGGCCAGCCGGCGCTGTGACCGCTCGGCCTCGGCCCGTGCGGCGCGTTCGGCGTCCAGGTGGCGCTCGTGCTCCTGCTGGATCTGCACCCGCGCGGTGACGTCGGTCTGGATGCCGACGATGTGCGTCAGCGACCCGGCGGCGTCGTGGACCGGGGACAGCGAGAGCTCGTTCCAGAAGGGGGTGCCGTCCTTGCGGTAGTTCAGCAGCGTGACCTTCGCCTGCTCGTCGGCGGCCAGCGCGTCGCGGATCCGCTGCACCGCAGCGGGATCGGTGGCCGGTCCCTGCAGGAAGCGGCAGTTGCGTCCCTGCGCCTCCTCACGGGAGTAGCCGGTGGTGCGCTCGAAGGCCGGGTTGACGAACACCAGCGGGTTGTCCGGCAGCCGGGGGTCGCTGATCGTGAACGACAGGCCGGCCGCGATCACGGCCCGGTCGCGCACCTCCGAGAAGCCGTCCCCGTGCGCGAGGCCGATGGAGACCTCGTCGAGTTGCGGGCGGCTCATCGCCGCGCTCCGCGGGGTGCAGACACCTGGCGAGTCTACGGCGGGAGCGGGCGGCCCTCGGCGCGTGCGCCCGGCTAACCTGCCCGGGCATGCGGCTCGGAGTGCTGGACGTCGGCTCCAACACGGTGCATCTGCTGATCGTCGACGCGCACCGCGGCGGCCATCCCGACCCGGTCCGCTCCCACAAGACGCCGCTGCACCTGGCCGCGTTGCTGCAGGCGGACGGCTCCCTCGGGCCGCGGGGGACGGGCGTGCTGGTCGATGCCGTCGCCGCCGCCCGGGTGGCCGCGCAGGACGAAGGCGTCGAGGACCTGATGGCCTTCGCGACGTCCGCCGTCCGCGACGCCACCGATTCCGCCGACGTGCTGGCCGCCGTACGGGAGCGGACCGGCGTCGAGCTGCTGGTCCTGCCGGGGGAGGACGAGGCGCGGCTGACCTTCCTGGCGGTGCGCCGGTGGTTCGGCTGGAGCGCCGGGCGGCTGCTGTGCCTCGACATCGGCGGGGGATCGCTCGAGATCGGCGCCGGCCGGGACGAGGAGCCCGACGAGGCGCTGTCGCTGCCGCTCGGCGCCGGCCGCACGACCCGGGACCGGCTGCCCGGAGACCCGCCGTCGCCCCGCGACGTCGCGGCGCTGCGCGAGCACGTGGGCGCCACGCTCGCCGCCGCCCTGCCCCGCCTGCTGGCCGTCGGACGGCCTGACCTCGGCGTCGCCACCTCCAAGACGCTGCGGTCGCTGGCCCGCCTGGACGGCGCCGCGCCGTACGCCAAAGGGCCGCGCGTGCCGCGCGTCCTGACCCGCAAGGGGCTGGACGGCATCGTCGGCAGGCTCGCCCGCATGACTGCCGCGCAGCGCGCCGAGCTGCCCGGGGTCTCACCGGACCGCGCCGCGCAGCTGCTGGCCGGGGCGGTCGTGGCACACGAGGCGATGCTGGCCTTCGACCTGGCCGAGCTGTCGATCTGCCCGTGGGCACTGCGCGAGGGCGTCATCCTGCGCCGCCTCGACTGGCTGGCCGGCACGTAGCCTGGTGCGCCTGATGACGTCCTGCGAACCGGTGCGCGTCCCCACGGCGAAGGTCGGGCTGGCCACCGCCAGCGTCTACCCCGAGTCGACGGCCAGCGCGTTCGAGATCGCCGCGCGGCTGGGCTACGACGGTGTCGAGGTGATGGTGTGGACCGACCCGGTCAGCCAGGACGTCACGGCGCTGCGCCGGCTGTCGGACTACCACGGGGTCCCGATCCTGGCCCTGCACGCCCCCTGTCTGGTGATCACCCAGCGGGTCTGGGGGACCGATCCCTGGGCCAAGCTCGTGCGGGCCAAGGACGCCGCCGAGCAGTGCGGGGCGCAGACCGTCGTGGTGCATCCGCCGTTTCGTTGGCAGCGGGAGTACGCCCGGCAGTTCCTCGGTGGCCTGCAGCAGATGGCGGACGAGACCGACGTGCGCTTCGCGGTCGAGAACATGTTCCCGCTGCGCGCCCGCGGACGCGAGGTCGTGCCGTACGCCCCGGACTGGGACCCCACCGGCGAGGACTTCCCGGACTTCACCCTCGACCTGTCGCACACGTCGGTCAGCCGGACCGACGCCCTGAAGATGGCTGCGGTGATGGGGGATCGGCTGTCCCACGTGCACATCGCCGACGGCAACGGCAGCGCGCGCGACGAGCATCTGGTGCCCGGCCGGGGCAGCCAGCCCTGCGCGGAGCTGCTCGAGGGGCTGGCCGGGCAGGGCTTCGACGGGCTGGTCGTCGTCGAGGTCAACACCCGCAAGGCCGAGGACCGCGCCGAACGCGAGACCGACCTGGCCGAGGCGCTGGCGTTCACCAGACTGAACCTGGCCGCACCGGCCGAGCCGGACACCAGCGCCTTCAGGCGCTGACCCGTACGGTCGTCTGTTGAGCCTCGAGACCCGGATCGCGCTGTCCCTGCTGCGCCGCGGCACCGCGCACTCGTTCGGCCCCGACCCCTCGCAGGTCGCCGACCTGCACCTGCCGCGGGGGCCGGGCCCGCACCCGGTCGCCGTCGTCCTGCACGGCGGCCACTGGCAGACGCGGTACGGCAGGCTCGTCACCCGCCCGCTCGCGCTCGACCTGGCCGGCCGGGGGTGGGCCGCCTGGAACCTCGAGTACCGCCGGCTCGGCTCCGGCCGCGGTGGGGGCGGCGGCTGGCCGATGACCTTCGACGACGTCGCGGCCGGGATCGACGCGCTGGCCGGCGTGGACGCTGCCCTGGACCTGTCACGGGTGTTGCTGGTCGGCCACTCGGCCGGCGGGCAGCTGGCCCTGTGGGCGGCGTCCAGGCCGCGGCTACCGGCGGGGGCGGTCGGCTCGGCGCCCGTGGTGGCCGCATCTGCGGTCGTGGGCCTCGCTCCGGTGACCGACCTGCAGCGGGCGCGGGTGCACGCCGAGCAGCTGCTCGGCGGAGCTGCCTCGCGGGTGCCGGAGCGTTGGGCGCAGGCCGACCCGGTGCGCGCCGGCGCGCCCGGAGTGCCGGCGCTGATCGTGCACCCGACAGGCGACACGACCGTGCCGATCGAGCGCTCGCGGGAGTACGCCGCGCGGTCCGGCGTCGAGCTGGTCGAGACCCCAGGGGTGCACCGAGACCCCATCGATCCAGGCAGCGCGGCCTGGGTCGCGGCGGTGCAGTGGCTGGAAGTTCTCCGCTCGCGCTGACCTGCGCGGGGTAGGGGCGCGTCGCGGGGGACCCTGTGCGAGGGGGGACGGACGAACGGCGACGGCAGTCGCACCGGCGCGGGGGCGGTCGCGGCAGTCGCACCGGCGCGGGGGCGGCCACACATGGCACCTGCGTCGCGGTGACTGTCCTGTGTGACCGTCACATCTCCGGTCTCCCTGCCACCACCGGCCTCATGCCCCGCTTCATGCTGCCACTCCGATCCCGTCCATGCGGGCGGGGCAGCGGCGGACATCGCGCGGAAAGGGCGGCCGATATCGCACCGGCGCCGCGGTGACCGTCCGGTGTGGAGCCCGCCGATGTGACGTCGGGACGCGCCGGGCGGACGGTGACCTGCTGTGCGGGGTGTCGGTGGCACCGGACAGTCACCGCGACGCGGGCATCATGTGTATGGACCTGACGCAGGTCCGCCGAGCCAGCAATCCCGCTGCGGACCCGCAACCTGCGCAAGGAACCCGCACTGCCCCGCGCTACTGCCCCGCCTGCCCCGCGCTACTGCCCGGTCGTGCACCCGCGCCATTGCCCCGCGCGGAACGGCAACCTGGCTCGCGTCAGAGCTCGAGCACCCCGCTCACGCTGCTCCTCGGTCCGCCGCGGGCCAGCCACGGGCCCACCCCCGGGGCCCGAAAGGCCTGACCCAGCAGCACGTCCCGTCCCGCAGCCGCCCGTGCGGAGCCGGTCTCGAGCAGCGCGCCGAGCAGCAGCGACAGGCGGGTCATCGCCCGTACGTGCGGCGCCCGTAGCGGTTCGTAACGTTCGACCTCACCTCGGGCCAGCAGCACCCCGAGGGCCCAGGCGTCGCGGACGCCGGCTCCCAGGCCCTGCCCGGCGAACGGCGGCATCGTGTGGGCCGCGTCGCCGGCGAGCAACACCCGTCCGGCGCGCCAGGCCGCGGCCCGGCGGGCGCCGTAGCGGTAGGTCACCTCCCGCACCACCTGCACATCGGGCGGCAACTGCGGCCTGGGGTCGAAGGCCGGCTCGCCCCGCGCGAGCAGCCACTCCCACCGGTGACCGCCGGGCAGCGGCATGTCCACCGACGGGCGCGCCGGGTCGCCGTGGTAGGTGAGGCCGGCCGCCTCGACCGGCCCCGCCACGTCCACCACGAGCCAGCGTCGCAGATCCCTGCCGCGCCAGCCGAGGCCGGCGGACGACCGGACGAAGGAGCCCGCGCCGTCGCAGCCGACCAGCCAGTCGGCCCGCACCCACTCCCGCGCCCGCTCCCCGCCGCCGAGCCGCGCCGACACCCCTTCGGCGTTCTGCGACCAGCCGGTGAGCTGCACGCCCAGCCGGACCTCCACGCGGGGCAGGCCACGCAGCACCTCCCGCAGCCGGCTCTCCAGCGTCGGCTGGTGGAACAGCGCGAGCCCCGGCCGACCGCCGACGCCCGCTGGGAAGCGCAGCTGTCCGACGAGCTGCTCGCGGGCCCCCAGGAAGCGCACCGGGACGTCCGGAACCGCGCCGTCCAGCAGCCCCGGCGCCACCCGCGCCAGCAGCTCCTGCACCTCGTCGTCGGCCGCGACGGCCCGCGGCAGCGGGTGCACCGCCGGCGTCCGTTCGACGACGAGCACGCTCAGCCCGGCACGACCCAGCTGCGCGGCGAGCACCGCACCGACGGGGCCGCAGCCGACGACGAGCACGTCGTACGCCTGCACCGGAGCCTCCTCGCACGAGCTTTCCCGCACTAGCCTGCCGCCATGTTGCGGTCGGCCATCCTCGCCGCGTCGCGCAGCCGGGCCGTCGAGCGCGTGGTCGCCCGCGCGCCGGGCAGCCGCGGCGTCGTCCGCCGCTTCGTCGCCGGCCACTCCGTGCCCGACGCCGTGCGGGTGAGCACGGAGCTGACCGGCAGGGGGCTGACCGTCAGCCTCGACCACCTCGGCGAGGACACCCGCGACACCGGCCGGGCCGGCGCCACCGTCACGGCCTACCTCGAGCTGCTCCAGCGGCTGCGGGAGGCCGGCCTCACCGCCGGCGGGCGTACCGAGGTGTCGGTGAAGCTCTCCGCGGTCGGACAGACGATCCACGACGACCTCGCGCTGGAGGGCGCCCGGGCGATCTGCGCGGCCGCGCGGGCGGCCGGGACCACCGTCACGCTCGACATGGAGGACCACACCACCACCGACCGCACGCTCGCGACGCTGCAGACCCTGCGGCAGGACTTCCCGGGCACCGGCGCCGTCCTGCAGGCCTACCTGCGCCGCACCGAGCAGGACTGCCGTGAGCTGGCCGTCGAGGGCTCCCGGGTGCGCCTGTGCAAGGGCGCCTATCAGGAACCGGCGACGGTCGCCTTCCCCGCCAAGGGGCAGGTCGACCGCTCCTACGTCCGCTGTCTGAAGATCCTGATGGCCGGACCGGGCTACCCGATGGTGGCCACGCACGACCCGCGGCTGATCGCCGTCACCGGGGTGTTGGCGCGGGACCGGGCGCCGGGGACCTACGAGTACCAGCTGCTGTACGGCGTCCGCCCGCGCGAGCAGGAACGGCTCGCGGCACAGGGCGACACGGTGCGGGTGTATGTGCCGTACGGCGATCAGTGGTACGGCTACCTCATGAGACGACTCGCCGAGCGGCCGGCCAACCTGGGTTTCTTCCTCCGCGCGCTGGTGAGCACCCGGTGACCGCGACCGTCGCGCTGCTGGGCGTCGGCAAGCTGGGCGAGGCGCTGCTGTCCGGCCTGTTGCGCTCCGGGAAGCCCGCCGGCTCCCTGCTCGCGGCGGAGCGATATGCCGAGCGGGCCGCGGAGATCGCGCAGCGGTACGGCGTGACCACCCCCTCCCCGGAGGAGGCGGCGGCGCAGGCCGACGTGGTGCTGCTCGCGGTCAAGCCGCAGGACATGCGCGCGTTGCTCGCCGACATCGCCCCCCACCTGCGCCCGGAGACGCTCGTGGTCTCGCTCGCCGCCGGGATCCCCACCGCGCTGGTCGAGGAGCTGTTGCCGGCAGGCACCCACGTGGTGCGCGTCATGACCAACACCCCCGTCTTCGTCGACGAGGCGATGTCGGCGATCAGCGCCGGAACGCACGCCGGCCCGGAGCACCTGCAGCTAGTCGAGGACCTGCTCAGCCCGGTCGGCAAGGTCGTGCGGGTGCCGGAGTCGCAGCAGGATGCAGTCACCGCGCTGTCCGGCAGCGGCCCGGCCTACTTCTTCTTCCTCGTCGAGGCGATGATCGACGCCGGCATCCTGCTCGGGCTGCCGCGCACCGTCGCGGCCGAGCTCATCGTGCAGACCGCGGTCGGGTCGGCGCGGATGCTGCGCGAGTCCGACGAGCACCCGGTGCTGCTGCGCGAGGCGGTCACCAGCCCGGGCGGCACGACGATTGCCGCCATCCGCACGATGGAGGACCGCGGTGTGCGCGCCGCGATGCTGGCTGCGATCGAGGCGGCCCGCGATCGGTCCCGGGAGCTGGCGGCCGGCAGCTGACGACGGGCGGTCTGCGCGTCTGCTCCGTACGCTGAGCAGGTGAAGCGCCTGCTGCCCCTGCTCACCACTGCGGCCCTGCTCATGAGCGGCTGCAGCGGCGAGCAGGAGCCGCGTGTGCAGACCGCCGAGGTCGGCCGGACCACCGTCGCGGAGACCGTCGACGCGCCCGGCACGGTGGGCGCCCGCGCCACCGCGAGCATCGCGGCGCCCACGGACGCGCGGGTCGAGCAGGTCCTGGTCGCCGACGGCGCGACGGTCAAGGCCGGTGCCGTCCTGGCCCGGCTGTCCTCGCCCGCCGCGCAGGAGCGGCTGCGGCAGGCCCGTGCCGCACAGGCCGCCGCCTCCTCGGCCGCGGTGCGGGTGCCGCGCGCCGAGCTCGGTCCCCTGCAGGACGCGGTCGATGCCGCGGCCGCCGCGTCCTTCGCCGCCGGTCGCGCCGCTGCCGAGCAGGTCGAGGACCCCGGCCGGCGCCGGGCGGCGCTGGCGCAGGTCGACCAGGCCGAGCGCCGCTACCGGGCCACCGCCACCGCCGCCCGCGCCACGATCGCGCAGGTCGAGAGCGGCGCGCAGAGCCTCGAGGACGCGCTGGCGGCCGTCGCCGGCACCCAGCGGGCGCAGGCCGACGCCGCCGTGCGCGCCGCGAAGGCCGTCGTCGACGCGCTGGTGGTGCGGGCGCCGATCGGCGGTGTCGTCACCCTCGGCGGCACAGCCGCCGCGGCGACACCCGCCGGTGCTGACCTGGCGGCTCTGCTCGACGGCCTGCCGGCAGGCGTGCAGGAGCGGGCCGGGGCGGCTCTCGGCGCCCGCGGGTCCGAGCCGGCCACCACCTCTGCCGGGCTTCCCGTCGGCGCGCAGGTCGCCGCCGGCACCCCGCTGCTGACGGTCACCGACCTCGGTGGGCTCACCGTCACGGCCGAGGTCGACGAGACCGATGTGCTGCTCGTCCGGACCGGCCAGCAGGCGACGGTGGAGCTGGACGCCGTTCCCGGTGCGAGCTATCCGGCGACCGTCGCTGCGGTGGACGTCGCGCCCACCTCCTCGGCGGGCGGCGGGGTCACCTACCGGGTGCGGCTCTCGCTCGCCGCCGGGACGACCTCCGACGCGGCCCCCGCACCGCGCCCGCGGCCGGGTATGAGTGCCATCGTCGACCTCGAGGTCCGTACGGCGACGTCGGTGCTGGCGGTGCCCTCGGCGGCGGTGGTCCGGGACGGCGACAGGGATGCGGTGTTCGTCGTCGAGGACGGCCGGGCGCAGCGGGTCGAGGTGGTCATCGGGGCGCAGGGCAGCGAGCTGGTCGAGGTGCGCCGCGGGCTGTCCGGCGGCGAGCAGGTCGTGATCCGGGATGCCGACCGGCTCGGTGACGGGCAGGCCGTCCGGACGTGAGCGCGCCCGCGCTCGAGGCGGTCGACGTGACCCGCTCCTACGACCTCGAGGGGGTGCGGGTCGAGGCGCTGCGCGGTGTCTCGCTGACGATCGGCCGCGGCGACTACGCCGCCGTCGTCGGGCCGTCCGGTTCCGGCAAGTCCACCCTGATGCACCTGCTCGGCGGGCTGGACCGCCCCACCAGCGGAATCCTGCGGGTGGGTGGTCGCGACATCGCGGCACTGTCCCAGGACGAGCTGGCGCAGGTGCGCAACGCCACGATCGGCTTCGTCTTCCAGGCCTTCCAGCTGCTCGGCCGCACCAGTGCGGTGGACAACGTCGCGATGCCCCTGGTCTACCGCGGGATCAGGCGGGCCGAGCGCCGGCGCCGCGCGGTCGATGCCCTCACCCGCGTCGGCATGGCGCACCGGCTGGACCACCGCCCGGCCCAGCTGTCCGGTGGGGAGCAGCAGCGGGTCGCGATCGCCCGCGCGCTGGTCGGCGACCCGCAGGTGCTGCTCGCCGACGAGCCCACCGGCAACCTCGACACCCGCACCGGCGAGGAGGTCGTGGCGCTGCTCGAGGCCCTGAACGCCGAGCAGGGCGTGGCCGTCGTGCTGGTCACCCACGACCGCGAGGTCGCCGCCCGCGCGCGCCGGCAGATCCGGGTGCGCGACGGCCTGCTCGAAGCCCCTGCGTCCTGCTCAGAATCCCCTGCGTCCTGCTCAGAGGACAGCTCCACGCAGGGCCCAGCAGGACGCAGGCGGGGTACGAGGGGCAGCCGGAGGTGAGGCAGGCCGAGGCGTTCCGGGTCGCGGTGACCGCGCTGAGGGCGAACCGGCTGCGCAGCCTGCTGACGATGCTCGGCGTCGTCATCGGCGTGGCCGCGGTGGTGGTGCTCGTCGCGATCGGCACCGGCGCCAAGCAGGAGGTCGAGGACCAGGTCAACGGACTGGGCGCCAACCTGATCATCGTCGTCCCCGGCCGGCTGGAGTTCGGCTCCGCGCCCACCAAGAGCCGACTCGAGCTCGGCGACGCCGAGCGGATCGGCCGGGCCACCGGGCAGGACGTCGCGGTCACGCTGTCCTCCGGCGAGACGGTCCGCTTCGGCAGCCGCAGTGCCTTCGCGACCGTCAACGGGACCAATCCGGCGGTGCCGGAGGTATTCGTCCGCCCGGTGGCCCGCGGCGGGTACCTGCGCGAGAGCGACGTCGACACCCGCCGACGGGTCGCGGTCGTGGGCCCCGCTCTGGTGGACACGCTGTTCGACGGCGCCGACCCGCTGGGCCGCACCGTCAGCGTCGGCGGGGTGCGTTTCCGGGTCATCGGCGTGTTCGAGAGCGTCGGCAGCAGCCTGGGGTCGAGCCGCGACAGCGAGGTGCACATCCCGGTGACGGCGGCGCAGCGGCTGTTCGGCGACATGCGCGTCGACGCCTTCGCACTCAAGGCGCCGACGACGCAGGCCATCGACGAGGTGAGCGCGCAGGCGCTGGCGGTGCTCGCCGACCGCTACCCCGACGAGGAGTTCAGCGCGGTCACGCAGGACCAGATCCTCGGCACCGTCGGCCGGATCCTCGGGCTGCTCACCTCGGTACTCGCGGCGATCGCGGCGATCAGCCTGCTCGTCGGGGGCGTCGGCGTCAGCAACATCATGCTGGTCAGCGTGCGCGAGCGGACCCGGGAGATCGGCCTGCGCAAGGCGGTCGGCGCCCGGCAGCGGGACATCACGCTGCAGTTCCTGCTCGAGGCGGTGCTGCTCACCACGCTCGGGGGCATCATCGGCATCGCGCTCGGGGTAGGAGGATCCTTGGGACTCTCGGCTGCCGTGGACCAGCTCCCGGCGGTGATCACCTGGTGGTCACCCACACTGGCCTTCACCGTCAGCGCGGCGGTCGGGATCTTCTTCGGCGTCGTGCTGGCCCGCCGGGCCGGCCGGCTGGACCCGGTCGTCGCACTGCGTACCGAATGAGCACGGGGACGGAGTAGAAGGATGAGCGATTCGACGCTGGTCGTGTGGGACGACGTCTTCGGCTCCTACGACTTCGGCCCCAGCCACCCGCTGCGCCCGCTGCGGCTCGAGCTGACGATGGCGCTGGCCGGCTCGCTCGGTGTGCTCGACCGGCGCGGGGTCACCGTCCAGGCACCCCGCACCGCCGCGGACGACCTGCTCGAGCTGGTCCACGACCCGCTGTACGTCGCCTCGGTCAAGCGCGCGCCCGACGACCTGATGGGCCGGCTGTCGCTGAGGTACGGCCTCGGCACCGGCGACGTCCCGGTCTTCCCGCAGATGCACGAGGCCGCTGCGCTGGTCACCGGCGGCAGCGTGGACGCGGCGTGCGCGGTCTGGGAGGGCACCGCCCAACACGCCGTGAACATCTCCGGGGGGCTGCACCACGCGATGCGCGACCGGGCCAGCGGCTTCTGCGTCTACGACGATCCCGCCGTCGCGATCGCCTGGCTGCTCAGCCAGGGCGCGACGCGGGTGGCCTACGTCGACGTCGATGTGCACCACGGCGACGGCGTCGAGGCGGCCTTCTACGACGACCCGCGGGTGCTGACGGTCAGCGTCCACGAGAGCGGCCGCACGCTGTTCCCCGGTACCGGCTGGTCCGACCAGATCGGCGCCGGCGAGGGGGTCGGCACCAATGTCAACCTCCCGCTGCCGATGGGTACCGGGGACTCCGGCTGGCTGCGCGCCTTCTCCGCGGTGGTGCCCCCGGTCCTGCGTGCCTTCGGCCCGCAGGTGCTGCTCACCCAGCACGGGTGCGACACCCATGCCCTGGACCCGCTGGCGCACCTGATGATGAGCGTGGACGGGCAGCGCGCGACGTACAAGCTCCTGCACCAACTCGCCCACGAGCTGTGCGACGGGAAGTGGATCGTCGTCGGCGGCGGCGGGTACGAGCCGGTGCAGGTCGTGCCGCGGGCGTGGACGCACCTGCTCGCCGAGGTCACGGGCGAGCCGCTGGAGGGAGCGACGCCGAACGACTGGCGCGACCTGGCCGCCACCCGCGGTGGCGAACATGCGCCCACCAGCCTCACCGACGGCAGCACACCTGACTTCCTGCCGTGGGAGGGAGGCCCCGGAGGCGAGGACGACGCGGTCGACCGGGCCGTCGTCGCGACCCGCGAGGCGGTCTTCCCGCACCTGGGTCTCGACCCGATGATGGTCGACGGCTGACCGTGCGCCCTGGCGCTGGAGCAGACCCTGGGCCTGATAGCCAGGACGCAGGGGGTGCGGGTGGGCCGAACGGCCGAGTGCGCTGATCACACCGGCACCGATACCCTCACGCAGCACGTGCGTGCCGAGTGCCGCCGGTGGGGAAGCCGGTGACCGCGACACGTGCCGACGGCGGTGAAGCATGTCCAGCTTGAGCGAGATAAAATTTCTGACGGTGGCAGAGGTCGCCGTCGTCATGCGGGTGTCCAAGATGACCGTCTACCGGCTCGTGCACTCCGGCGAGCTGGCGAGCGTCCGGGTGGGTCGCTCGTTCCGGGTCCCGGAGCGGGCGGTGCACGACTACCTGAAGGTCGGCTTCGACGAGGTGGGCTGACCGCCCCCTGTAGGCTGGGAGCTTCCGACTTTCCGAGTACCAGCGAGCAGAGGTTCCGACGTGGGTTCCGTCATCAAGAAGCGCCGCAAGCGGATGGCCAAGAAGAAGCACCGCAAGCTGCTGAAGAAGACCCGCGTCCAGCGTCGCAACAAGAAGTAGCCGGCGCGCTTCTTCCCGCCCGAGGAGTCCCGTGGCGCAGCAGTGGCTGACCTTCCTGTCGGACTACGGCATCGAGGATGCCTTCCTCGGCGTGTGCAAGGGCGTCATGGCCCGAACCGCGCCCGAGGTGCGGGTGATCGACGTGCTGCACCTCGTGGCGGCCCAGGACGTCGAGCAGGGCGCGGCGGTGCTGGCCGGCGCCCTGCCCTACCTCCCGTCGCCGGCGGTCCACCTGGCGCTCGTCGACCCCTTCCGGGCCACCCCGACGCGCGGCGTTGCCGTCCGTACGGCCGACGGCTCGACGTTCGTCTCGCCCGACAACGGGCTGACCAGTCTGGGCTGGGCGGTGCTCGGCGGTGCGGTCGAGGCGCGGGTCATCGACAACCCTGCGCTGTGGCACGCCACCCCGTCCCGCACCTTCCGCGGCCGCGACATCTTCTCGCCCGTGGCGGCGCGGCTGGCCGCTGGGCTGCCCCTCGAGCAGGTCGGCAGCGCGCTCGACGTCGAGGAGCTGGAGCTGCTCGAGCAGCGCCGGCCGACCGTGGAGGATGACCACGTGCACGGCGAGATCGCGCAGGTGGACCACTTCGGCAACCTCACGCTGAACCTCCAGCGGTCCCACCTCGAGCAGGCCGGCATGTCGCTGGGCGACGAGGTCGAGCTGCGCTGCAGCGGCAAGACGATGGTGGTGCCGTTCCTCGAGACCTACGGCCAGGTCGGCCGGGGCCGGCTCGCGGTGTGTGAGGACGCTTTCCGTACCGTCACCGTCGCCGTCAACTCGGGCAGCGCCGCGGCCCGGCTGCGAGCCGGTCGCGGGGAGCCGCTGGTCATCTCCCGGCTGGTCACCGCGCCGCCGCCGGGGCCGGTCGTCCTGCCCCCTGAGCCCAACCTGCTCGCCGGTCGCTGAGCGCCGCGCGCGCCCGCAGGAGGCTGTGCGTCCGGCCGTAGACTCGGCCCGTGTCCTCCCGTGTCGTGCTCGTCACCGGTGTCAGCCGCTACCTCGGCAGCCGGCTTGCGGGCGTGCTGGCGGCCGACCCGTCGATCGAGCGGGTCCTCGGCGTGGACAGCGCCCAGCCACGGCCGGAGCAGAAGAAGGCCCTCGGGCGTACCGAGTTCGTCCGCGCCGACATCCGCAACCCGCTGATCGCCAAGCTCATCGCGCAGGCCGAGGTGGACACGGTCGTGCACATGAACGTCCTCGCCACGCCCGCCGGAGCCGGCGGTCGCGCGGCGATGAAGGAGATCAACGTCATCGGCACCATGCAGTTGCTGGCGGCCTGCCAGAAGGCGCCGACCATGCGCAAGCTCGTCGTGAAGTCGACGACCGCCGTCTACGGCAGCTCTCCGCGCGACCCGGCGCTGTTCGACGAGTCGGTCGAGCCGCGGTTGCTGCCGAAGTCCGGCTATGCCAAGGACGCGGTCGAGGTGGAGGGCTACGTCCGCGGCTTCGGCCGGCGTCGCCCAGGCGTGACGCTGTCCCTGCTCCGCTTCACCAACTTCATCGGTGCGGGGATCGACACGCCACTGACCCGCTACTTCTCGCTGCCGGTCATCCCGACGGTCCTCGGTTTCGACCCGCGCATCCAGCTCTGCCACGAGGACGACGGCATCGAGGTGCTGTGCCGGGCGGTACGCGAGGAGCACCCCGGCATCGTCAACGTCGGAGGCTCCGGCGTGCTGCTGCTGTCCCAGGCGATCCGCCGGCTCGGCAAGCCGGCGCTGCCGGTCCCTGCGCCGGCGGTGTCGCTGGTGGCCCGGGCGATGCGCACCGCAGGCATCGTCGATGTCTCGCCCGAGCAGATGCGCTACCTCGAGCACGGTCGGGTCGCCGATGTCAGCCGGCTCCACGACACCTTCGGCTGGGGCCCCCGACCGACCGAGCAGGCCTTCGCCGATTTCGTGGAGCGGACGGGACAGCGTCGCCTGCTGAAGCCGCAGACCGCCGCCGCTGCCGAGCGGCTGTTGCTCGATGTGCTCACCCGCGGCCGGCTCACCCCGGCGTCCGGACCGGGTGTGCCCGTTGGCTGAGCCCGGAGCGATGGGCAAAGTGATTCCGCTGCACGGCGACGGAGCCGGGAGTACGGGTGCCGGTCCGGACGCGCAGTCCGGTCCGGCCGCCGCGGGCCCGGCTTCCCCGTTCGAACGCAAGCTGGCCGGCGGGCTGGCCTTCCTGCGCCGCCGCCTGACCGGCGACTACCAGGTCGATGACTTCGGCTTCGACCCTGACCTCACCGAGCATCTGCTGCTCCCGCCGCTGCGCCCGCTGTACGAAAAGTGGTTCCGCGTCGAGACGCGCGGCCTGGAGAACGTGCCGGACACCGGCGGCGCGCTGGTGGTCGCGAACCACTCCGGCACGATCCCGATGGACGCGCTCATGACGGCGCTTGCGCTGCTCGACCAGCACCCGGCCTCCCGGCACCTGCGGATGCTCGCGGCGGACCTGGTCTTCCGGTTGCCGGTCGTCGCACCCGTCGCACGCAAGGCCGGTAACACACTTGCCTGCACCGCCGACGCCGAGCGGCTGCTGACGGCGGGCGAGTTGGTCGGCGTCTGGCCCGAGGGATTCAAGGGGATCGGTAAGCCGTTCAGCGAGCGCTACAAGCTGCAGCGTTTCGGCCGCGGCGGCTTCGTCTCGGCGGCGCTGCGGACCGGCGTGCCGATCATCCCGTGCTCGATCGTCGGGGCGGAGGAGATCTATCCGATGATCCACAATGCGCGGGTGCTGGCCCGTCTGCTCGGCCTGCCGTACCTGCCGGTGACGCCGACCTTCCCGTTGCTCGGCCCGCTCGGCCTCGTGCCGCTGCCGTCGAAGTGGATCATTGAGTTCGGGGAGCCGGTCGAGACGCAGGATCTCGGCGGCGCTGCCGCGGCCGAGGACCCGATGCTGGTCTTCAACGTCACCGACCAGGTGCGCGAGACGATCCAGTCCACCCTCTACACGCTGCTTCTGCAGCGGCGCAGCGTCTTTTTCTGACGCTGCCACCGATCGTGCAGGAGCCCGCGGTCGGCGGCCGATCCCGGACCGTTCGCTCGATCGGCTGGTGATCGGCTGGTGATCGGCTGGTGGCGGTGCACTGGTGGTGGCCGTCGCGGTGACTGTCCGGTGCGGCCGGCCACCGCGAGAATCCGATCCGTTCTTGATGACCCCCCGGAACGGGGGCAGGTCCCGGCCGAGGGCGGCTGACAGACAGACAGGCAGACAGACAGGCAGGCAGGCAGGCAGGCAGGCAGCTGCCGCCTACGTGTGTCTGCATCATCCTGTACGGGAGAGCACAAGATGTGGGAAAAGTTGACCTCTCCTGCACAGGGCTCGGTGGAACACACGGCACGCGGCGGATCTGACCCCTGACGGCCGCACCGGACAGTCACCGCGACGCGCACCACCAGTGCACGGCCGGCCTGCGCGCGCCACTGGCCGGCCCGCCGGCTTCAGCCGAAGCTGAGCAGGCTGCGGTCCGCGCGCCGGCGCCGCAGCGCCAGGCCGGCCACCACGCCGCCCGCGATCGCGCCCGCACCGGCAGCCGCGGGCACCCCCACCTTTGCGGCCTTGCGTCCCGTGCGGAAGTCGCGGACGGCCCAGCCCCGCGCCCGGGCCTGCTCGCGCAGTGCCGTGTCGGGGTTGACCGCGACGGCGTGCCCGACCGCGGACAGCATCGGCACGTCGTTGTGCGAGTCGCTGTAGGCCGTGCAGCGCGACAGGTCCAGGCCCTCACGCTGGGCCAGCGCCCGAACCGCCTCCGCCTTGGCCGGCCCGTGCAGCGGCTCGCCGACCAGCCGGCCGGTGTAGCAGCCGTCCTCGACCTCGCTGACGGTGCCCAGCGCGCCGGTCAGCCCCAGCCGGGCGGCGATGATCCGGGCCAGCTCGACCGGCGTGGCCGTCACCAGCCACACCCGCTGGCCGGCGTCCAGGTGCTGCTGGGCGAGCGCCCGCGTACCGGACCAGATTCGGCGCTCCATCAGCTCGTCGTAGATCTCCTCGCCGTAGGCGACGATCTCGGCGACCGACTTGCCGGCCACCAGACCGAGCGCCTTGTCGCGCGCCTCCGCGACGGCACCGAGATCCTCCTTGCCGCGCACCCGGAAGCGCAGCTGCTGCCAGCCGAAGCGCAGGATGTCCCCGGTCGTGATCATTCCCCGGCCGGCCATGCCCTTGCCGAAGAAGTAGATCGACGCGCCGCGGATCATCGTGTTGTCGACGTCGAAGAAGGCCGCCGCCGTGGGGTCCGGGGGGACGCCCAGGCTGTCCTCGACCTCTGCGGCCGCAGCCGAGGCGGCACCGGCCAGCACCGCCCGCACCGCCACGTCGCCGCGGCGGGAGCGGCCTGGCAGGCGCAGGGTGCGCGGCACGCGACTCTCCTCCTGTGGCTGGGCTGACCGGACCTGCCGAGCCTAGTCCGCCGTGCCGAGCCTGCGACCGGAACGCCGAAGGGCCCCCGCTGTCGAGCGGGGGCCCTTCGGGTCGTAGGGAGGAGCTAGACCGTCGCGCGGCGGCGGCGGGCCAGCAGGGCGGCACCGACCAGCAGCGTGGCTACGGCGGCGGAGAGCGGGAGCTCCCCGCCGGTACGCGGCAGGCTGGCCGGGGCGGCGGCGGCCATCTCGGGAGCGGCGACCAGCTGGCTGCCGACAGCGGCGTTCGCCGTGACGAGCTCCAGCTTGATGAAGTCCTGCTTGCCGACGAGCAGCTCGGCGATCACCGGCGGGTTGATCGTCACCGTGGTGGCGCTGACGGCGGCGGCGGCGGAGGTCCCGTCAGGGGACACGCTGGTCGCGCCCTTGCCGACGGCGACGTCCAGACCCACCGCCTCGGCCAGCAGGCCGTTGACCGTGTTGACGGCGCCGTTGACGGTGCCCTCGAGCTCGGCCGGCAGGTTCTCGCCGAGGGTGCCGCCGACGTTCAGGCCGGCCTCGTCGAGGATGGCGGTCAGCGCACCGTTGGCCAAGCTGATGTCCAGGACCGGAGCCGTGGTGCTGGCCGAGCCGGTGCCGGGCTTGCCGCCGGCGACGGCGGTGGCGCTCGACGTGACAGCGGCGATCTTGACCAGGCCGTTGAGAACGTTGATGTTCTTGACCGCGTTGTTGACGGTGGAGGTCACTTCGCTGCCCGAGCGGCTGATCAGCTGGTCACTGGTGACCGAGTCCAGGGTGATCAGGTCGGTCGCGGCGGTGACCGAACCCACCGTGTCGGTCAGCTCGGCGAGGGTCTCGGTCAGCCCGGCGACTGCCTTGTCGATCTCGGCCTGCACCGGAGCGGTCACCGGAGCGGCGGCGTCGTTGGTGGCCGCGTTCAGGGTGTCGATGGCGGAGTTGACCGTCTCGCCGACGGTCCCCGCGGCACCTTCAGCGGTCTCGCCGGTGGTCCCGACCGCCGTCTGGATGACGTCCGCGACGGGAGCGGTGACCGCGGCCAGCTCCGGCAGGGCCAACCCGCCCAGGGCGAGCCGGGCGACGCCGCTGCTGCTCTGCGCCAGCACACCGTCGGCCAGCGGGTCCGCGACCTTGGAGGACAGCGGGAGGAGGGCGAGCTTGACGCCGCTCTGGTCGATCGTCTGTGCGGAGGAACTCTGCTCGCGCTGGCCGCTGAGGATGGCGGTGGTGGAACGGTTCAGCAGGTCGGACAGCACCGGCGTGCTGCCCTTGCCCAGGATGGCGGTGGTGCTGGCCAGCGGGCCGGAGACGGTGCTGATGCTGCCGTCGGTGAGCGAGATCGTCTGGACGATCTGGGACCCGAGCGGCGTCCCGGCGAGGGCGGCCGGCAGATTGATGGTGATCGTGAGGGCTGAGCCGGTACCGGTAGCGGTCAGTTGCGACGTCTGGTCGACGGCAGCACCCGCTGGGGCGGCAGCGACCGCGACGAGGGTCCCGGTGGCCGCAGCCAGCGCCGTCAGGCGAGCGAGGTGTCCTTGTGCCATGAACGTTTCCTTCCGGAGATCTGCGGAGGGCCCGCAGAGACGAGGTGTTCCGGACGACTCGCTGACGCTGGAGGTGAGGCCCACCCCGTCGCGTGACCGTCTTGTCCCCGGTCAACGACGCCTTCTGGAGGCGGTGACGGGGGCCCTAGAACTTCTTGGGTGCAAGAGGTTTGAGACCCGCCCATCTGGGCCGCCGGCGGACACAACGGACGTCGAGGATCGACCTTGCCATCGACGTCGCCATCGACGTCGTCCGCGCGGCCGCACGGGGACGCCGGGGCGTGCCACCTACGAGCGCGCCGGGCGGCACGCGCCGCACCCGGCGCTACGGGCGCGAAGTGCCGGGCTGTGGCTGCGGCAGCGGCTCCGGCTCAGGAGTCGACGGAGCGCGGCCCGCCGTCATGCCCGGCAGCACGGACAGACCCGGCAGGACGGACTCGACGGTGGGCGGGACGACCGGCAGCGGCGGCGCGGTGAGCGTCGGCAGCGGCGTCGGCAGCGGTAGGGAGGGGACGGGCGCCGGCAGCGGGGGAAGCGGTGGCAGCAGTGGCCGGCTCGAGGGAGCCGGCGAGGGCTTCGGCGAGGGCTCCGGCGACGCGCTGCGGGTCGGCCGGGGCCGGGGCTGCGGGGCCGGCTCGGGCGCCTCGGACGGCGGCGAGGCGCTGGTCTGCGGCACCGGCGCCGGCTGCTCGCAGCCGCAGGGCGGATCTGCCGGCTTCATGGACCCGGGCGGCAGGTTCGGCACCACCTGCGGCGGCGCGCAGACCGTCCCGCAGCTGCCGATGCCGAGCAGTTCGTTGGCGCCCTCGGTCACCCCACTCAGCAGGGCCAGCGAGACGCGGGCCCGCTCCTGGGTGACCGGCGGGAGCGCCGGGATCAGCTGCGACAGGCCCTCGGACTGCCGGACCGCGAAGCGGGTCAGCGCCCGCAGCGGCTCCGGGGCGCGCGACGAGCGGTAGGCGCCGGTCAGCAGGGTGGTGCCGTCGCGGGTCTCGACGTCCATCGCCGCGAGCGTGTCGCGTACCCGGTCGGCGACCGGTGCGTTCAGGGCGTCGTCGGCCGCGAGCGGCTGCACGCTGCTGCGGAGCAGGATGCCGGCCGACACCGCCGACGGCCCGAGCTGCGGCCCGGCGTGTACCGCGTCGCGACCGAGGGCGAGGCCCCGCACCTCGCGCAGTCGGGTGGCGGCCAGGTCGAGGTGCCGGGTGCCCTTCTCGATGTCGCCGTCGGCTGACCGCAGCTGGAGCGCCTCCACGGTCCGCTTCACGCCGTAGAACGGGTCGCCGGGCAGCGACTGGCTGCCCGCGACGGCCACTCCCGAGACCGCGACGACAGAGGCGAGGGCACCGGCGAGGACGGAGCTGGCACGGGAGGAGGCGCGCCAGGAGACGGCGGCGGACCACGCGTCGGAGGATCTGGCGCCAAAGGGTCGGGCAGCGGGGGCCTGCACGGTCGCGACCGCGACCAGACGCATCCGCAGCGCGTCACGGAACTCCGCACGCGGGATCACGTCGGTGTCCAGCGCCGTGCCGACCAGGCGCAGCCGAACGGCGAGTGCGGCAGCGCGCGCCAGCGCCCCGGAGCCGCTGGAGGGACCACGGTCGAGCAGGCGGGCGAGCTGTGCAGCCGCGCCGCGGGAGCCGACCAGGTTCACCGCTGCACCTCCCGTCCGTCCCGTCCGTTGCCTGTGTTGGCGTGGCCGGCGGCGCCTGCCGTCGCGTCCAACGACGCGGGACGGCCAGCGGTGACGGGGCCTGCCCCCAAATGCACCGATGTGACCGGGTGCACAGTGGGGCTGCTCACAGCTCCACCCCCTCGGGCAGCAGCCGTCCCAGCGCGCGGATCGCGCGGTACTGCAGCGCCTTGATGGCGCCGTCGTTCTTGCCCATCACGTGCGCCGTCTCGGCGACCGACAGACCTTGCAGGAAGCGCAGCACGATGCACTCCTGCTGCTCGGCGTTGAGCTTCTTGACCGACTCGAGCAGAACCTTGTTCTGCATCGTCTCGAGGACGGCGCTCTCCGGCCCGTCCAGCGTCGTCGAGGCTCCGGACCCGGACACGTCGTCCGTCGTCATCTCCAGCCGGTAGCGACTGCTCTTGTAATGGTCGGCGATCAGGTTGCGGGCAATCGTGACGAACCAGGCCCCGACGTCGCGGCCCTGCCAGGTGAACGACGACAGCCGTCGCAGCGCTCGCAGGAAGGTCTCGCTGGTGAGATCCTCGGCGACCTGAGGGGAGCCGACCCGGTAGTAGACGTAGCGGTAGACCATCTCGACGTAGCAGTCGTAGAGCTCGCCGAAGGCCTCGGCATCACCGGCCTGCGCGCGCTGGACCATGGCAAGGGTGAGGGCGGCGTCGCCCTCGGCCGGGGCGTGCACGGCCGCCGGTCGGACGTCGCCGGCAGAGGTGGGTGCGGGGACGGTGACGGGGCGGACCCGGTGGCCGACCGTGGCGGCGCCGACCCTGGTCACGTGCACCGGCCGCGGGCGCGCGAGGACCCTGAGGTGGCTCGCGGGGCGCGGGTCACGGGGTCTCCTGTCGGCGCCGGAGGGCCGCCCGCCGCCGGGGCCGGAGGTCCCGGAGACACGCGTGACGCCTCATGCTAGGGGGTCGGGCAAGACCCGCCTCTATCTGTGTTCGGCAGGTAGTGGCCGCACCCTGAGCGCCCTGCGCGGCTGCGGCTGCAGACGTAGGCTCTGCGCATGTCGTCGACCGTCGGCCCCTACCCCGGACGCCCCGGAGCGGGAGCCGTGCGTGCCGGCGGAAGGACGCCGCGATCCATGTCACACGCGCGCCGGCGCCGGCTGGGCCGCTTCGTCGCGCGACTGCTCCTGGTTCTGGTCCTCACCGTGGCGGTCGGTGCGACCACGTTCGTGAAGGGCCTGCTCGCCGCGCCTTTCGACGTCCGGGCAGTCCCACCGGCTCCCAAGTCGGTGCTGCTGCTCGCCGCGGACGGTACGCAGTTCGGGCAGATGCGGCCGCCGTACCGGCGCGAGGTGATCCGGCCCCAGGACATTCCCGACATCATGCGCAAGGCGATCATGTCCGCGGAGGACGCCCGCTTCCTCGACCACAAGGGCGTGGACGTCATCGCGACCATGCGGGCCGCCTACCGCGACGTGTCGGGCGGCCGCACCCAGGGCGGTTCGACCATCACCCAGCAGTACGTCAAGAACGTCTACGTGGGCAACGACCGGACCTTGCTTCGCAAGATCAAGGAGGCCGGGCTCGCGGTCCGCCTGGAGAACCGCAAGAGCAAGGAGGACATCCTCACCGACTACCTCAACGTGCTCTACCTGGGCAACAACGTCTACGGGGTGCAGGCGGCGGCGAAGTACTACTTCGGTGTCGACATCGCCGACCTCGACCTCGACGAGACGCCCGGGCGCGGCAACCGGCGCGACCCGGGTCTCGCCCTGGCCCGGGCGTCGATGCTGGCCGGTATCGCGCCGGCGCCCTCGGCGTGGAACCCGGTCAAGGACTTCGCCACCGCCCGGCACCGGCAGAAGTACACGCTCAACCAGATGGTGATCAACCAGCACATCACCAGCGAGCAGGCCAGCGACGCCTTCAAGCGCCGGGACGCGGTGATCCCGCTCCAGGAGGGTCCGCCGGAGCCGCCGAGCACTGCGCCGGAGTTCGCCGACACGGTCACCGAGTTGTTGCGGGCGCAGTACAAGGACGACGAGGACGCGCTCTACCGCAGTGGGCTCCGGGTGACCACGACGCTGGACATGGACCTGCAGGAGGCGGTGAGCCGCGCCGCCCGGGAGGTGCTGCCCGACCCGGAGGACCCGCAGGCCGCCGTCGTGGCGATCGACATCACCAACGGCGACGTCAAGGCCATGACGACGCTGCGGCGCTACCCCGCCAAGGGCGACCGTCCGGCCGTGCAGGACTACCAGCGGTTCGGCTACAACCTGGCCACCAGGGCCTACCGCTCGACCGGCTCGACGATCAAGCCGTTCACGCTGGCCGTGGCGCTCGAGAAGGGGCTGACCCTCGAGACCCGCCGGCCGGCCCCGGGCTGCGACTCGATGCCGGACAAGTTCTCCAAGGGCGGGGTCTACCGTTACTGCAACGCGGCCGGTGAGGGCAGCGGCAGCCGGGGCAGCCTGACCCTGCGCAAGGCGCTGCAGGCCTCCGTCAACACCGTCTACGTCCCGCTGGCCATCGAGGTGGGTCGGGACGACATCAAGGACACGATGCTGGCGGCCGGGGTGAAGGTCGCTCCGCCGAGTGCGGCGAACCCGAACCCGTTCGCCACCTCGCCGAAGTCCTTCGGTCTGGGCACGACGGCGGAGGTGACGCCGCTGTCGCTGGCCAACGCGTTCGGCACCCTGATGAACCACGGCGTGCACATGGAGCCGCGCTATCTGCAGGAGACCCGCACGGCCGACCGTGAGGTGGTCACGGAGGAGCCGGGCAAGCCCGAGCCCGCCGGTCGGGCGATGCCGGCAGAGGTCGCCGACCTCGTCGTCGAGGCGATGTCCGGCGTCACCGAGCCGGGCGGCACCGCCCGCGCCGCGAAGCAGGGCTTCCTGGTCTACGGCAAGACCGGCACCACCAACGGCAGCATCGACGCCTGGTTCGTCGGCTGCGCCCGGTCCCCGCAGAACCTCTGCATCGCGACCTGGCTGGGCTACGACGACCAGACCTGTGAGGGCATCCAGAGCCGCGCCTGCGGTGAGATGAAGAACATCCAGGGCGTGAAGCAGGTCTACGGCGGCACGCTGCCCGCGAAGATCTTCGCGCGGACCTTCGAGATCCTGCGCGAGATCCAGGTCGACCGGGCCCGGACGGCGGCGGGCCAGTTGCCGGCTGCCACGCCGGCTGTGACGCCCAGCCCCGAGGCGACCGTGCGCTCCAGCCCCCAGGACCGGCAGACCCCCCGGGATCCGGGTCCGCAGGACGTTGACGGGCCCCGGGCGCCGGCCCCGCAGGAGCCGGCCGAGCAGCCCACGCAGCCACCTGCGCAGGAGCCCCCGCAGCAGCCGCCACCGGAGCCCGCGCCGGAGCCGTCGCGGAGCCGGCCGCCCCCGCTCCTGCCCACACCGGTCGCTGCAGCACGCTGATCGCCGGATCGACGATGCCGGTGACCGTGCGACACTGCGCCGACGGCCGGTTGCGAACGCCGGCCGGAACCGGAGGCCGATGCCCGTGACGCCCACTGCTCCCGCCGGGAACCTCGCCGATCTGGTGCGCGCTGCGGCGCAGCGACGGGGGCCGCATCCGGCCTTCCAGCACCACGGTACGGCGATGACGTGGGCGCAGGTCGATGCCGCCGTCGACGCCGCTGCAGCCGGTCTGCGCGCGAGGGGGCTGCAGCCCGGTGACCGGGCCGGCATCTGCCTCGGCAACACCCCCGACTTCCCGGTCGCGTACTTCGGGGTGCTGCGGGCCGGCCTGGTCGCGGTGCCGCTGAATCCCGGCTACACCGCCGACGAGCTGCGCTACGCGCTCGGCGACAGTGGCGCGCGAGCCGTGATCGGCGGCACCGAGACGGCCCCCGCGGTGCTGCGGGCGGCGGCCGCACTGGACGACCTCGAGCACGTCCTCCTCGCCGGTGGTGACAACCTGCCGTCCGGTGGCGCGAGCTGGGCCGAGTTGCTCGAGCAGGGCGCCGCGGCCGGCGCCGTCGACAGCATCGGCGGCGGCGAGGATCTCGCCGTCCTGCTCTACACCTCGGGCACCAGCGGCCGACCCAAGGGCGCGATGCTGCCGCACCGGGCCCTGCTCGCGAACCTCGAGCAGGGCGCGCGGATCGAGCCGCCGGTGATCACGCCCGACGACGTGGTGCTGCTCGTGCTGCCGCTGTTCCACGTCTACGGGCTGAACGCCGTGCTCGGCGCCGTCGCCCGCGAGGCGGCGACCGGCGTGCTGTGCGAACGCTTCGAGCCGGTCGAGACGCTGGCCGAGATCCGCCGCTGTGCCGTGACCAGCGTCGTCGGTGCCCCTCCGATGTACGTCGCGTGGTCGATGCTGCCCGACATCGGTGATGCCTTCGCCTCCGTTCGCCTGGCCCTGTCCGGGGCCGCCCCGCTGCCCGAACAGGTCCAGTCCCGGCTGCTCGACCTGACGGGGCACCACGTCTTCGAGGGCTACGGCCTGACCGAGACCGCCCCCGTGCTGGCCAGCACGCTCATGAGCGAGGTGGCCAAACCCGCGTCGATCGGTCGGCCGGTGCCGGGTGTCGAGCTGCGACTGGTCGACGGGGCCGGTGGCGATGTCGAGGACGGTGACCCGGGCGAGATCGTCGTACGAGGTGCCAATCTGTTCACCGGCTACTGGCCGGACGGGGCGGGCGGGCCGGACGCGGACGGCTGGTTCGCCACCGGCGACGTCGCCTACCTCGACCAGGACGGTGACCTGCACTTGGTGGATCGGCGCCAGGAGCTGGTCCTGGTCAGCGGCTTCAACGTCTACCCGCGCGAGGTCGAGGACGTCCTGGTCACGCACCCGGACGTCGAGGAGGCCGCCGTTCTGGGAATTCCGCACCCCTACACCGGCGAGTCCGTGAAGGCGCTGGTCGTGCCGGTGCCGGGCGCGACCCCCTCGGCCGACGATCTCATCGCGCACTGCGCGCAGTCGCTGGCCCGTTTCAAGTGCCCGACCGCGGTCGAGCTCGTGACCCAGCTGCCGCACAGCGCCACCGGAAAGGTCAGCAAGGGCAGGCTGCGCGAGCTCTCGGCGTGAGGCCGGCGACGTGAGGCTGCGGCGCCGCCGTCCGCAGCTGCTCACCTTCGTCACCCGCACCGGCTGCGCTCTCTGCGAGGAGGCGCTCCCGATCGTGCAGCGGCTGGCCGCGGACGCCGGCGTCCCGGTCGAGCTGCGCGACGTGGACGCCGACGCCGGTGACCGGGCCCGTTGGAGCGATCACGTCCCGGTGGTGCTGCTCGAGGGCCGGCCGCTGTCCTACTGGTTCGTCGACCCCCAGGCGCTGCGGCGGGCGCTGCGCGGCCGGCCGTCGGCGTGGGTCGAGGAGGTGGGACCGCCGCTCGGCCACACCCGTCGTGATCGGACTCCGGAACGCCGCCGCGGCGGGTTGTGAGCCACCTCACCGACTTTGTGCATGCATTCACAAGCGCGTAGCCTGACCGGTGCACCCGGGGCCCCGCGGCAGCGTGCCCCCCGTCCAGCCGCCCCTGCGGAGCAGGGCAGGAGTAGTCCGTGACCACGCAGGCCGTTCCCGCAGGCCGCCAGCTGACCGCCGCTGCCCGGGTGCTGCCTCCGCGCGCGGGACGTGCCGCCCGGGGTGGGGGCGCGGCGCGGGTCGGGGTCCCCGAGGCCACCGTCGCCCGGCTGCCGGTCTACCTGCGCGCGCTGCGTGCGCTCGGTGACGCGGGTCGCAGGACCGTCAGCAGCGAGGCGCTGGCGGCCGCCTCCGGTGTCGGCTCGGCCAAGCTCCGCAAAGATCTGTCGCACCTGGGCTCCTACGGCACCCGCGGGGTCGGCTACGACGTGCAGGAGCTGGTCTTCCACATCAGTGCCGCGCTCGGGCTGGGCCGGCGCTGGGCGGTCGTGCTGGTCGGTGTGGGCAACCTCGGGTCGGCCCTCGCCGGCTACGGCGGGTTCGACGGCCGCGGCTTCTGCATCGCCGCACTGGTCGACGCGGACGACGCACGGACCGGTGAGGTGGTGGCCGGGCTGCCCGTCCGGTCGCTGGACGAGCTGCCCGACATCGTGCGTGAGCAGCGGGTGTCGATCGGTGTCATCGCCACGCCCGCGACGGCCGCGCAGGATGTCTGCGACCGGTTGGTCGCGGCCGGCGTGCGCAGCATCCTGAACTTCGCTCCCGCCGTGCTGCAGGTGCCCGAAGGGGTCGACGTGCGCCGCGTCGACCTGTCGAACGAGCTGCAGATCCTGTCCTTCCACGAGCACCGCAAGGCCACGGCGACGATGCCCGCCGAGGTGCCGGCATGAGCGTTCTGATCGTCGGCATCTCGCACCGCAGCGCGCCGGTCCGCCTGCTCGAGCAGGTCACCGTCGGCGTCGGCGACAACTCCGACGTGCTGCAGGAGCTGCGGTCCAGCGGCCCCGTCGCCGAGGCGGTCGTGCTGTCGACCTGCAACCGGGTGGAGATCTACGCCGACACCGAGGGCTTCCACGCCGGCGTCGACGCCGTCAGTGACCTGCTCGCCCGGCTCTCCGGCGTCCCGCTCGACGACCTCAAGCGCCACCTCTACGTCCACTGGGAGGGTCAGGCGGTCCTGCACCTGTTCGAGGTCGCCTGCGGCCTGGACTCGATGGTGGTCGGTGAGTCGCAGATCCTCGGCCAGCTGCGCCGGGCCTACGCCAGCGCGCGGGACGGCGGCGCCGGGCCGACGCTGCACGAGCTGTTCCAGAAGGCGCTCAAGGTCGGCAAGCGCGCCCACAGCGAGACCGGCATCGACGAGGCGGGCCGCTCGCTGGTGACGGTCGGCCTGGAGCGGGCGGTGGAGGCCGTCGGCCCGCTGGCCGGCCGCAGCGTGCTGGTCGTCGGCGCCGGCTCGATGGGCGCCCTCGCCGGCGCCACGCTGCGCCGTGTGGGTGCCGGCGACGTCGTCGTCGCCAACCGCACGCTGGAGCGCGCCCAGCGGCTGGCCGTGAGCCTGGACGGCCGGGGCATCGGCCTCGACGAGCTCGACCTCGCCCTGGTCGACGCCGACGTGGTGGTCTCCTCGACCGGTGCCACCGGGCTGGTGGTCTCACGCGAGCAGGTCGAGCGGGCCCTCGACAAGCGGGCCGGCCGGCCGCTGGCGATCCTCGACCTGGCCCTGCCGCGCGACATCGACCCCGCGGTCCGCGACCTGCCGGGCATCACGCTGGTCGACCTCGCCTCGCTCCAGGAGGTGCTGGCCGGCACCGAGGCCGGCGCCGACGTCGAGGCCGCCCGCGGCATCGTCACGCAGGAGGTCGGGGAGTTCCTGGCCTGGCAGCGTGCGGCGAAGATTGCTCCCACCGTGGTGGCGCTGCGCAGCCGCGCGGACGAGGTGGTCGACGCCGAGCTGACCCGGCTGACCGCCCGGCTGCCGTCGCTCGACGACGCCGCGAACGCCGAGGTGCAGGCCACCGTCCGCCGGGTGGTCGACAAGCTGCTGCACACCCCGACGGTCCGGGTGAAGGAGCTGCACGAGGCTCCCGAGGGGTTGTCGTACGCCGAGGCGCTGCGTGAGCTGTTCGGGCTCGACCGGGCCGCCCCGGCGGCGGTCATCGCGACGCCACTGTCCACCGTGGTGGGCGACCCGCAGGCCGAGCGGTGAGTGGCCGCCTGCTGCGGCTGGGCACCCGGGGCAGCGCCCTTGCGCTGGCCCAGTCCCGCGCCGTCGCCACGGCCCTCGGCGAGTCGGGCTGCCGGGTCGAGCTGGTGACCGTGCAGACCGAGGGTGACGTGAACAGCGCCGCGATCGCGCAGATCGGCGGCACCGGCGTCTTCGTGACGGCCCTGCGCGACGCGCTGCTGGCCGGCGAGGTCGACCTGGCGGTGCACTCCTACAAGGACCTGCCGACGGCGGCCGCCCCAGGCCTGGTCGTCGCCGCGGTGCCGGTGCGTGCGGATCCCCGCGACGCGCTCGTGGCCCGCGACGGGCTCACCCTCGGCGAGCTGCCGGGCGGTGCCTGCATCGGCACCGGCTCGCCGCGCCGCACGGCGCAGCTGCGCGGCCTGGGCCTGGGTTACGAGGTCGTCCCGATCCGCGGCAACGTCGACACCCGGATCGCCAAGGTGCGCTCCGGCGAGCTCGACGCGGTGGTGCTCGCCCGGGCCGGCCTGGCCAGGCTGGACCGGCTCGGTGACGCCACCGAGGTGATCGACCCGATCACCATGCTGCCGGCCCCGGCCCAGGGGGCGCTGGCGCTCGAGTGCCGCACCGGCGACGAGGAGCTGCGCGGGCTGCTCGCCGCCCTCGACGACGGCGACACCCGTGCGTCGGTGGCCGCCGAGCGTGCGCTGCTCGCCGCGCTGGAGGCCGGCTGTACGGCGCCGGTCGGCGCTCTGGCCCAGGTGGCCGAGGGCGACCCTGACACCGGGGGCGGCCCCGAGATCTACCTGCGCGGCCTGGTGGCCGCCGTCGACGGAACAGACGCCGTCCGCCTCTCGGCGACCGGCTCGACGTCCGAGGCAGCGGAGGTGGGACGCCGGCTCGCGCGCGAGCTGCTCGACCTCGGTGCCGCGGATCTGATGGGAGAACCCGCATGAGCTCCAGCAAGCCCCGGCCCCCGGCCACGAAGAAGACGGCCGGCCAGGTCGCCCTCGTCGGCGCCGGCAGCGGCGATCCCGGACTGCTCACGGTGCGGGCGGCGCAGCTGCTGGCGACCGCCGACCTCATCCTTGCCGACGCCCGCGTCGGCGAGGCGCTGCTCGCCGACGCCCGCGTCGACGCCGAGGTCGTGCGCACCGAGCCGGGCCAGGCGCAGGGCGCCCCGCTGGTCGCGGCGAGCAGGGACGGCCGGCTCGCCGTCCGGCTGCTCCCCGGTGACCCCTATGCGACCCCCGAGGGGGTCAAGGAGGCCGAGACGGTCCTCAAGGCCAGGCAGCGCCTGGAGGTCGTCCCCGGCCTGAGCGACGAGTCGCTCGTCCCCGGCTACGCCGGCATCGCGGGCGGCCTGCCCCGCACGGTCGCCCGGGTCGACGACCGGACCCCGTGGCGGCAGCTCGCGACCGCGCCCGGGACCCTCGTGCTGCTGACCTGCGCCGCCGACGTCGCCAAGAGCGCCGCCGCGCTGGTCGAGCACGGCCGCCGGGGCGGGGAGCAGGTCGCGGTCACCGTGCGCGGCACCACTGCGGAGCAGCGGACCGTCACCGCGACGCTGGACACTGTGGAGGCCGTGGCCGGCAGCGCCGAGCTGGCCGGCGAGGCGGTCGTGGTGGTCGGCGACGTGGTCAAGAAGGCCGACCGGCTGGCCTGGTTCGAGAGCCGCGCGCTGTACGGCTGGCGAGTGCTCGTCCCGCGCACCCGCGACCAGGCCGGCGCGCTGTCGGCGGTGCTGCGCTCGTACGGCGCCGTGCCGGTCGAGGTGCCCACCATCGCCGTCGAGCCGCCACGCACACCCGCGCCGATGGAGCGCGCGGTCAAGGGCCTGCACGACGGGAAGTACGCCTGGATCGCCTTCACCTCCGTCAACGCCGTCAAGGCGGTTCGCGAGAAGCTCGAGGAGTACGGCCTGGACGCCCGCGCGCTGTCCGGTGTGCGGGTGGCCGCCGTCGGCGACGCCACCGCGCAGGCGATCGTCGACTTCGGCATCCGCCCGGACCTGGTGCCGAGCGGCCAGCAGTCCAGCGAGGGCCTGCTCGCGGACTGGGCGCCGTACGACGAGGTCTTCGACCCGATCGACCGGGTCTTCCTGCCGCGGGCGGACATCGCGACCGACACGCTGATTGCCGGGCTGCAGGAGCTGGGCTGGCAGGTCGACGACATCACCGCCTACCGCACGGTGCGCGCCGCCCCGCCGCCCGCGGAGACCCGCGAGGCGCTCAAGGGCGGCGGCTACGACGCGGTGCTGTTCACCTCGTCCTCGACCGTGCGCAACCTCGTCGGTATCGCCGGTAAGCCGCACGACAGCACGATCCTGGCCTGCATCGGCC
Source organism: Mycobacteriales bacterium (assembly GCA_040902655.1). Classification (NCBI taxonomy): domain Bacteria; kingdom Bacillati; phylum Actinomycetota; class Actinomycetes; order Mycobacteriales; species Mycobacteriales bacterium. The sequence goes on along the minus strand of JBBDWV010000037.1, from coordinate 64,388 downwards.
CGCAGACCGCCGCGACCGCGCGGGAGTTGGGGCTGCGTGTCGACGTGCTCTCACCCAGGCCCGACGTGGCGGCCCTGGTCGAGGCGCTGGCGGTCTTCGCCGTCGAGCGGCGGGAGGCGGCCCTTCCCGAGATCGCCCCGCTGCCGAGCGCTGCGCACCGCCGTAAGAAGGCGCGTGCGGCGGCCGCTGGACGGTGACCGCCTTTCCCGCCGCCCGCCCGCGCCGGCTGCGGCGGACCGCCGCACTGCGCCGACTGGTGGCGGACGTGCAGGTGCGGCCGGCGGACCTGGTGCTGCCGGTCTTCGTCAAGGAGGGCATCGCGGCGCCGGCCCCGATCGGCTCGATGCCGGGCGTCGTGCAGCACACCCGGGAGTCGCTGAAGAAGGCTGCTGCGCAAGCGGCCTCCGCCGGTGTCGGCGGGCTGGTCCTGTTCGGCATCCCGGCGGTCAAGGACGCCCGCGGCTCGGGCGCCGACGATCCGCAGGGCATCGTGCAGCTGGCGCTGGGCGACCTGGCGGCCGAGGTCGGGAACGACCTGGTCGTGATGACCGACCTGTGCCTGGACGAGTACACCGACCACGGCCACTGCGGCCTGCTCACCGACAGCGGTGAGGTCGACAACGACGCCACCCTCGCGCGGTACGCCTCGGCGGCTCTGGCGCAGGCGCGTGCCGGCTCGCAGGTCGTCGCGCCGAGCGGGATGATGGACGGCCAGGTCGCGGCGATCCGGGCAGCCCTCGACGGGGACGGCTTCGGCGAGGTGCCGATCCTGGCCTACAGCGCGAAGTACGCCTCCGCCTACTACGGGCCGTTCCGCGACGCTGCCGAGTGCGCCCCGCGGTTCGGCGACCGGGCCGGCTACCAGCAGGACGCCGGGCGCTCGGCTCAGGAGGGTGTCCGCGAGGCGTTGCTGGACGTCGCGGAGGGCGCCGACGCGGTGATGGTGAAGCCGGCCGGTGCCTACCTCGACGTGGTGCGCGCCGTCGCCGACGCGGTCGACGTGCCGGTCGCGGCCTACCAGGTCTCCGGCGAGTACGCGATGGTGGAGGCTGCGGCGGCGCAGGGCTGGATCGACCGGGAGCGGATCATCCTCGAACAGCTCACCGGGATCCGGCGGGCCGGCGCCGGGATGATCCTGACCTACTGGGCGACCGAGGCTGCCGGCTGGCTCCGGTGACCGATGCCCGTCGGTTGCTCGGGGGCTGTCGGTTGCTCGGGGTGTCCGGTTGATCGAGGGTTTCGCGACCGGCATCGCGCTGCTCGCGCTCGCGTTGGGGGCGGTCGCGCTGCTCTTCGCGGCGCTGGACCGGCTGGTGCCGCGGCTGCACCTGCTGGGGCTGTTCCTGCTCCAGGGGATCCTGCTGGTGCAAGGAGGTCTCGCGCTGGCCCGCATGGGGAGTTGGGGCGGCTCGAACGGCGAGCTCCTCGGCTACCTGGCCGTGTCGCTGCTGCTGGTGCCGGGCGGCCTGGTGCTCGCGGTGGAGGAGCGGTCCCGCTGGGGCACGCTCGTCCTGTCCGCGGCCTGCCTCACCGTCGCGGTCGTGCAGGTGCGCCTGCTGACGATCTGGCACGCCGGGCTGGGTGTCGGCGGTGGCTGAGCGGCACGGCGTCGGCCGGGGTCCCGGTGTCGGCGGTGGCTGAGCGGCACGGCGTCGGCCGCGGTCCCGGCCGGCTGCTCGTCGCCGTCTACGCGATCTTCGCGCTGGCCGCCTCCTCCCGGGCCGGCCTGCAGCTGGTGACCCGCTTCGACGAGGCGCCGGTGGCGTACCTGCTCTCGGCCGTCGCCGCCGGCGTCTACGTCGTGGCGGCGCTGGCGCTGGGGCGCGGGATGCGCCGGCTGGCATGGGCCGCGGTGCTGTTCGAGCTGGTCGGGGTGCTGGTCGTCGGCACGCTCTCACTGGTGCTGCCCGACGCCTTCCCGGACGAGACGGTGTGGTCGGCGTACGGCATCGGCTACGGCTTCGTCCCCCTCGTGCTGCCGGTGCTCGGGCTGCTGAGGCTCCGAGCGACCCGCTGACAGAGCAAGATCTTCGGCGGCCGAGCACCGCCCGCCCATCGGTGATCTTCTCTGGACTGGATCGGCAGCAGACACGCCGGCGTGTCTGCTGCCGATCCAGTCCCCAGATGATCCACAACGGGAGATGATCCACAACAGCACCGGTCGGCCACCCGCGCGGCGCCGGCAGAGCGGCCCGCGCCGTCGTCGGTTCCCGCCGCACGTACGGTCGCAGGATGAGCCTCACCGCAGAGCAGGCCGGCGCGGATCTGCGCGCCTTCGTCGATGCCTCGCCCTCGCCGTTCCACGCCGTGGCCGAGATGACCCGGCGCCTGGAGCAGGCCGGCTTCACCGAACTGTCCGAGCGCGACCGCTGGACCCTCGCCTCCGGCGACGCCCGCTACGTCGTGCGCGACGGCGGCAGCCTGATCGCCTTCCGCGTCGGCTCGGCCCCCACCGCGGAGGCGGGCATCCGACTGGTCGGCACGCACACCGACTCGCCCACCTTCAAGCTCCGCCCGCGGTACGAGGTACGCCGGGCCGGCTTCCGCCTTCTCGGCGTGGAGACCTACGGCGGGCTGCTCGCGCACACCTGGCTGGACCGCGAGCTGACTGTCGCCGGCCGGATCGCGGTACGCGGTGTCGAGGGGGGCGTCGAGATGCACCGGGTGGTGCTGCCGAACGGGCCGGTGCGGCTGCCGAGCCTGGCCATCCATCTGGACCGGGCGGTCCGCGAGGGGCTCCAGCTGGACCCGCAGAACCAGCTCGTGCCGATCTGGGGAGCCGACCGCGGCGGCGAACCGGGGCTTGTCGAGGCGCTGGCGGACAGCGCGGGGATCGACGCCGCGGACGTGCTCGGCCACGACCTGGTGCTGGCCGACACGCAGCCGTCGGCGAGCACCGGCGCCGACGGCTCCTGGATCGCGGCGCCGCGACTGGACAACCTGGGCTCCTGCCACAGCGCCGTGCTCGCGCTGCTGGCCGCGGCGCCGGCCGCCCACACCCAGCTGGTCGTCGCGAACGACCACGAGGAGGTCGGCAGCGGGTCCGCCGAAGGCGCCCGCGGCCCGTTCCTCGAGGACGTCGTGGCCCGGGTCGTCGCCGCCACCAGCGACCGCGTCCCTGAGGGACGCCGGCCGTACGACCCGCAGGACCTGCAGGTCACCCTCGCCCGCTCGCGCCTGGTCAGCGCGGACATGGCGCACGCGCAGCACCCGAACCACGCCGAGCGGCACGAGCCTGCGCACACACCGGTGCTCGGCGGCGGCCCGGTGCTCAAGCTCAACGCCAACCAGTCCTACGCGACCGATGCCCGTAGCGGCGGCTGGTTCGCCGCCCGCTGCGCCGACGCCGGGGTGCCACTGCAGCACTTCGTCAGCCGCAACGACCTGCCCTGCGGCTCGACGATCGGCCCGCTCACGGCGACCCGACTGGGCCTGTCGACGCTGGACGTCGGCGCTCCGCTGCTGGGCATGCACTCCTGCCGCGAGCTGGGCTCGGCGCAGGACGTCCCACTCATGGTCCGCGCCCTGACCGCCTGCCTCGAGCTCGGCTGAGCCGCGGGGCGGGGCGACCCGGACTGTCACCGCGGCACCGGCACCCTGTACGGCGGGCGGCGGGCGGCGCAGGGCAGGATGCCGAGCATGACCTATCCGTACGACGCGCCGCTGAGCGAGACCCTGTTCCAGCGGGCCTCCGCCGTCATCCCGGGCGGCGTCAACAGCCCGGTTCGCGCCTTCCAGGCCGTCGGCGGCACGCCGCGCTTCATGACCAGCGGCCACGGTGCCTACCTCACCGATGCGGACGGCCGTGACTACGTCGACCTCGTCGGTAGTTGGGGGCCGATGATTCTCGGCCACGCGCACCCCGCGGTCGTCGAGGCGCTCCAGCTCGCCGCGGCGGGCGGCACCAGCTTCGGCACCCCCACCGAGGGCGAGGTCCGGCTGGCCGAGCTGATCGTCGAGCGGGTCGGGCCGGTCGAGCAGGTGCGACTGGTCAGCTCCGGCACCGAGGCGACCATGAGCGCGATCCGGCTGGCCCGTGGGTTCACCGGCCGCAGCAAGGTCGTGAAGTTCGCCGGCTGCTACCACGGGCACGTCGACGCGCTGCTCGCGAGCGCGGGCAGTGGCCTGGCCACCTTCGGCCTGCCGGACACCCCCGGCGTCACCGGAGCCATGACCGCCGAGACCATCGTGCTGCCCTACAACGACCTGTCGGCCGCGCAGACGGCGTTCGAGCAGCACGGCGAGCAGATCGCGGTCGTCATCACCGAGGCCGCGGCCGCCAACATGGGCGTCGTTCCGCCGCTGCCCGGCTTCAACGCGGGACTGAAGGCGCTGTGCGCGCAGTACGGCGCCCTGCTCGTCCTCGACGAGGTGATGACCGGCTTCCGGGTCTCGAGGGCCGGTCACTTCGGGCTCGAGGGCGTCGCGCCGGACCTGTTCACCTTCGGCAAGGTGATGGGCGGTGGCCTGCCGGCAGCGGCCTTCGGCGGCCGCGCCGACGTCATGGGCCGGCTCGCACCCGCGGGCCCGGTCTACCAGGCCGGCACCCTGTCGGGGAACCCGCTCGCGGTCGCGGCGGGCCGCACCACGCTGGAGCACTGCACCGAGCAGGTCTACGCGCACCTGGACGCCACCGCCGAGACCGTCGGCCGGCTCGCCTCCGAGGCGCTGACCTCCGCCGGCGTCGCGCACCGCCTCAACCGCGCCGGTAGCCTGTTCAGCATCTTCTTCTGTGATCACGCGGTGGTGGACTACGCGACCGCCACGCGGCAGAACGTGCTGCGGTACAAGGCCTTCTTCCACGAGATGCTGAGCCGCGGCGTCTACCTGCCACCCAGCGCGTACGAGGCGTGGTTCGTCAGCGCGGCCCACGACGACGCCGCGCTCTCACGGGTCGCCGCGGCGTTGCCGCACGCCGCTCGGGCCGCCGCGGCGCTCTCCACTCCCGACCTCCTCGCACCCCCCCAGGCGGAGGACCGCGCATGACCACAGCTCTCCGCACCACCGTCCACCTGCTCCGGCACGGCGAGGTGTACAACCCAGATGCGGTGCTGTACGGCCGGCTCCCCGGATTCCGGCTGTCCGAGGACGGCCTGCAGATGGCACGGGACGCGGCCGAGGCGCTGCAGGACCGCGACATCACCGTCGTGCTCGCCTCGCCGCTGCAGCGCGCGCAGGAGACGGCGGGCCCCATCGCTGCCGCGCACGGGCTGCCGATCGGCACCGACGGACGGCTGATCGAGAGCGAGAACGTCTTCGAGGGCAAGCCCTTCGGTGTCGGGGACGGCGCCTTGCGGCGGCCCGAGCACTGGCCGCACCTGCGCAACCCGTTCACCCCCAGCTGGGGCGAGGCGTACAACGTCATCGCCAGGCGGATGCTGGCCGCCGCCGAGGCCGCGCGCGACGCGGCGCTGGGCTCCGAGGCTGTCTGCGTCAGCCACCAGCTGCCGATCTGGACCCTCCGCCGGTACGTCGAGGGGCGCCGGCTCTGGCACCGCCCGGACCGCCGGCAGTGCGGGCTCGCCTCGCTGACCAGCATCACCTGGGAGGACGACCGGATCGTGACGGTCACCTACAGCGAGCCGGCCGGCGCCGCCGGTCGTCGCCCCGGCGCCGGTGCCTAGTCGTCCCGCGGGTCCCGGGCCCGGCGACGTTGGTCCTCGGCGCGTCGCCGCAGCTCGCGCAGGAAGTTCTCATCGTCGTCCGGCGCACGCCGGGCGGGCTCCGCAGGGGTGGCCGGCGTCCCCCGCGGCGGCCGGCCGGCGAGCAGCCACGCCGCCGAACCGACGAGCGGCAGGAGCACCACCACCAGCAGCCACAGCGGCTTCGGCAGTGTGCGCACCGCTTCAGCCGGCGTGCTCACGACGTCGACGGCGCAGTAGACGAGCAGCGCCAGGGTGACCAATGCGTACACGAAGAGCACATCTGGACAACGCCTCAGCCGGCCCGGACGATCCCGGGCTCAGGTCTCGGCGCCGTTCTCCCGCTCCCGACGCTCCTGCTCGGCCTTGCGCCGCTGCTCCTCCGCCCGCTCACGCAGCCTGCGTAGGAACGCCTCGTCGTCGTCCGGGGAGCGCGCGGTGGCGCGGCCCGGCCGGTCGTACTCCGGCGGGATGCCGGTGTTGCTCTGGTACGGCAGCGTCCGGGGCGGGCCCTGCGGTCGCCCGGCGACCAGCCAGGCGACGCCGCCGACGACCGGGAACAGCAGGACGAGCAGCAGCCACAGCAGCTTGGGCAGGTTGCGGACCTGGTCGTCGGGGCTCGTGATGACGTTGATCGCGCAGTAGACCACCAGGCACAACGCGATCAGGGATGCCAGCCCGCCGCCGTACAGCATGTCGTCGCCCCCTCCGGGTCGAGCGGGGAGGTTACCGCTACAGCGACGCGGCGGTGCGGTCCGTCGGGGACTGGGCCGGGATCTCCTCGGCCAGCCCCCGACCGCCTTCCAGGAGAGCGCGGACCTCGGCCTCACGGAAGCGGCGGTGGCCACCGGGCGTGCGGATGCTGCTGATCCGGCCGGCGGCGGCCCAGCGCGTCACCGTCTTGGGGTCGACCCGGAACAGCGTCGCCACCTCGCCCGGGGTCAGGAGCCGTCCCCGCCCGGCCTGCGTGCTCTCGTCCATTGCGCTCCCCTCCACCGTGGGTGGTCCCACGGCGCTCGAGTCCTCCAACGACGGAAGCAGGCACCGGTGACGCACCGTCAGGAATCGGGCAGCACTGCACTACCCGTCACGCATCGTGACGGGTAGTGCACAGATGGTTCTTATAGGCCATGGTCACGCCGCCGTGCCTGCCCGATGCTCGAACTAGTCACCGGTGGCCCCGCCGGTCCACCCCCGTCGGCTCCTGGAGATCCCCGTGCGTCCGTCACCGCTACTGTCCGCCGCCGCTGTCGCGGCTCTGTTCGCCGCCGTCGCCGGACCGGCGACCGCAGCCACGTCCCCCTCGCCTGCCAGAGGCATCGCCAGCTCATCGGTCACGCTGCTCTCGGTCGCCGCCGGCGGGCACACCGTCAGCGCCGGCGGGCTCGAGCTGCTGAGCGACATGCTCGGCAGCCGGAGCGCCGCGAAGATCCTGCTCACCCCGCTGAGCGTGGACGGCACGACGTACGGTCAGCAGACCGTCACGCCGGCCGAGTCGCCGCAGAGCAGCCCGTCGGTCGGCACCAGCACCGTCGCGCCTGCCCTGTCCGGCGTGATCGGCCTGAGCAGCCCGGTCCTGCAGGCCTCCGCCGCGGACGCCGACGGCGAGCCCAGTACCTCGGCCGGTGCCTCCTCGCTCGGCGGCCTGGAGATCCTCGGCCTGCCCGTCGCCCTCGACGGCGAGCTGCAGGTCGGCTCCGCCGTCACCAAGCTCGGCGGCGCGGCCGGCGAGAAGACGGTCGTGGTGAAAGACCTTGCGCTGCCCAGCATCGCCGACCTGCTCGCCGCCCTCGGCCTGGACCTGAAGGCGCTGCCGATCGGCGTGCTGACCGAGCTGCTCACCGAGCTCGACCTGGTGACCCCCGCCGTCGAGGCCGCGGACAAGGCGCTGCGTGAGGCGACCGCCGAGATCCAGGCGCAGATCGACGCCGCGCAGGCCGAGGTCGACAAGGCGGCCGCCGCGTTGGCCGCCGAGACCGACAAGCTGGCGGGCAAGAACAGCGAACTCGCGGCAGCGGAGCAGGAGCTGGCGACCCGGACGGCTGACCTGCAGCCGCTCGAGGACACACTGACTGCCGAGCAGGGGCGGCTCGCCGAGGCGCAGGCCGTGCAGGCGGAGGCGAAGGCCGACTACGACAGCGCCTACGCAACGGTGAAGGCTGCCGCGGACCTGCTGGGTCTGAGCGTCAGCGACTTCGTCGCCGCCAACAGCACCCTCGACATCGTGCAGGCGCTCGCCGCCGCGTCCAGCTCGCTCGACGCCGCCGACGCCGCCGTCACCTCGGCCGATGCCGCTGTTGCCAAGGCCACCAGCGACCTGGCTGCGGCTCAGTCGCTCGTCGACGCGGCTCAGGCCGCGGTCGATCTGCTCGAGGCAGCCATCGCCACCCTCCAGGCCACGATCGACCGGCTGCAGAAGGTCCTCGACGACGCCATCGCCGCCCTGCGGGAGCTGCTCAAGGATGTTCAGTCCGAGATCGACGCGCTGCTCGCCGCCGTCCTGGCGGTGCTCGACGGCACGCCGCTCGTCAGCTTCGACAGCCTCTCGGTCCTCACCCAGGCGACCGCCACCTCCAACAAGGAGGGCGGCCAGTCCGCCCAGGTGATCGGTGGCGAGCTGGCCGGCCTGCGGGTGCTGGGCACCGATGTCCTGGACGACGTCCTGAACACCGGCTCGGTCGACCTGCTCGACCTGACCGGCACCCAGCTGGAGGCGATCAACGACCTGATCGGTGACCTGACCGGCACGCTGTCCGGCGTCCTGTCGACGGTGCCGCAGTTCCCGACCCTGTCGATCCCGGCTCCACAGGTCGCCCTGCTCACCAGCTCCACCGGCACCGGCGTCAGCGACGGCTTCGGCACCGCCGCGACCACCGTCCGGGGTCTGTCGATCGCGCTCCCGTCGGTGCGGATCCCGACCGCCCTCGCCCTGCCCGACGCGGCCGAGCTGCCTGCTCTGCAGGGGATCGCGCAGGTTGCCGGGCTGCTGACGAGCGCCCCGGTGCAGATCGACCTGGCAACCCTGACCAGCAACGCCCGCTTCGCCCCGGCCGTCACGGCCGCCGGCACCCCGGCCGCCGGCACCCCGGTGGCCGGCACCCCGGTGGCCGGCCCCCAGCTGCCGCGTACCGGCGTCAGCCAGGCGCTCGCGGTCCTCGGCACCGTCCTGCTCGGCGCGGCGTACGCCGTTCGCCGCCGGCGTGCCGGCGAGCTCGTCGACTGACCCGCCCCACCCGGCCACGGCGCCGTCGCACCTGCCCCTCGGCCGGTTGCGGCGGCGCCGTCGCCGTGCGCGGGTGCACCCGGGTCGTCGCCTCGAGTACAACCCCATCGGCCGTAGCCTGGAGCCCATGTCCGAGACGCCGTCCGCCCCCCGCCCCGGCCGCGCCTTCGCCGTCTACTCCGTGCTGCGGCTGGCGCTGCTCGTCGTCGTGTTCGTCGTGCTGCGGCTGATCGTCGGGGACGGCAACGACCTGCTCGTGGCAGGGGCGGCCGTCCTGCTCTCGGCGCTGCTCAGCCTGGTGCTGCTGCGCCCGCAGCGCCAGGCGTTCACCATGGCATCGCTGGCCCGCGCGGAGCAGCGCCGGGAGGTCAAGGCGGCCCGCCGGGCGCGGCTCGAGGAACCCGGGGCCGGGTCGCCCGAGTAGCCCGGGCCGCCCGGGTAGCCCGACGTCACGTAGCGGGGGACCCGCGCCTCTCCCGCTCCGGAGACGTGTGTGCTGTCGGGGGGTGTGCACCACAGGTCAAGAATCTGGAGATCATGACCTGTGCTGTACCTCTGCTGCGCAGCACATGTCGATGCGCGGGGACAGCGATCTACCGGCCGGACAGCGAGAAGTGCTGGTAGTCCTTCAGTGTCCGGAAGTCCCCACCCCACGCCCAGCCGGCTGCGGCGAAGGCGCGCACCACGACGTCGTCGGCCACGACCATCCCCGGCCGCACCCGGCTGCGGTCGAGGTAGGCGCGGCCCGCCTCGGGCTCGACGGTGGTGCCGCGCACGTAGGGGTTCTGGACCGGGTTGACGTCCAGCGCCGTGCCGTAGGCGTGCTCGGAGAAGCCGCCCCCGCCGGTGGTGGTCCGGCAGTTGTAGGCCGAGGTGTTGTTGGCGTCCATCGACCGGGCGTCGTCCCCGTCGTACTGCTCGACCGTCACCATCTGCTGCACCGGGAAGTGCGCGTCGTACATCTGCCGGAAGATCTCGACGACGGCCGTCGCCTGCGTGCGGTGCACCACCAGCTCCCCGAGGTGCGGCCGGCCGTCGAAGCCCAGGTGGGTCACCTCGACCAGCCGCAGGTCGGTGACGGCGACCGGGCAGCCGGCGCGATGCGAGCTGCCGAGCCGCGCTGCGGTCACCGGCGCGACGCTCCAGCGGAACTCGCCCCGCCCGGTGTGCCGGAACGGGCCGCGCTGCGGCAGCACCGGCCGGCTGCTCTCCAGGGTGGCCGCGGCCGCCCGCTCGACCGACACCGTGTCCGGTGCCGTCCCGCAGCCGGCGGTCAGCAGAACGGCGGTCAGCAGAGCGGCGGTGAGGACGGCACGGGCCCGGCGCGACATGCTGCCCACTATGACAGCGACACCAGGCGGAACAGCGGCACGATCTTGGCCTGCTCCGCGTCGCAGGTGAGCAGGTGCCGCGCCCCGTCGCCGCGTCGGTCATAGCGGACCACCACCTCGACGCCGGGCACCTCGACGCCGGGCGGGGCCAGTCGCACCCGCCACACCTCCGCGCCCACCGCGACCTGCTCGACCGGCCTCAGGTCTGCGGTTCCCCACCGTCCCAGCGCCTCCCGGGCAAAGGCCTGCGCCGCCTGCACCGGCAGCGGCAGGCTGGCGCGTCCCCGCACCTGTCCCGGGGGCAGCAGGCCGGCCGCCAGGTCCTCGACCACGCGTACGACGTCGGCTGCGGCCAGCCGGCCGAGGTAGAGCCCTTCGGGCAGCACCAGGAGGTTGGCCGCGAAGCGGTCACCGCCGACGTGGGAGCACTCCCAGGTGCGGTCGGGGTGCCGCCGCGAGAGCGCCTGCGCGACCGGCCGGCCGCGCAGGGCGCAGCAGCGGTCATGCCGCCCGTGCGTGCACACCAGGTAGAGCGGCCCGTCGTACGGACGCCACTGCGGGTCCCCGTCCCACCCCAGGCGCAGCAGCTCGTCGTCATCGTGGACGGTGCGCGCGAGCACCTGCTCGTGGCCGGGCCGGCTGTCGACGGCGAAGGCCCGGCGGCCGGGACCGGCGGCGATCCCGGACGGCCGGCGGAGCATCAGCAGCCGGGCGTCGGCAGCCGCGGCGGCTCGTGCCAGGGAGCGGGCCACGGCGGCGGGCAGCCGGCTGCTCGGAACCGGCTGCGGCCCCCACGCCCCGCGGTGCTCCACGAGCAGCCAGCGCTCGACCCGGCTGGCGGTCGCCGTCAGTGGCTCCTCGCGCGCCCGCGAGTCGGCCGAGCACCACTGCGTCATCCGCTGCACCGTACGGCTTCCGCGACCGCTGCCGGGATCCCACCTGTCCGGTGCAGATGCGAGCGGTACGGGGGGTGCCTACCCTGGAGTGTGCTCACCGCGTCGACGCTGTCCCTGCTCACGGTCTGCACCGTGCGCATCGACGCGCCGTCGGAGGGTGACGGCGGGCTGCTCGACCTGCTGCCCGAACACGGCGCGCTGGCCTGGGTCCAGGAGGGCGAGGGGCTGGTGGGCTGGGGCGAGACCGCGCGTCACGAGCTGGCCGGCGCCGACCGGTTCGGCCGGGCGCAGGCCTGGTGGGACGCCCTGGTCGCGCGAACGGCGGTCACCGATGAGGTGGGCCTGCCCGGCACCGGCCTGGTCGCCTTCGGATCGTTCGCCTTCGACCCTGCTGCGGGCTCCTCCGTCCTCGTGGTGCCGGAGGTCGTGGTCGGCCACCGGGACGGCACCTGGTGGCTCACCACGATCGGCGGCGCCCGACCCGAGCTGCCGGCCCGCAGCGCCGCCCGCCCGCCGTCGTCGGTGGTCTTTGCCGACGGCACGGTCACCGGGACTCAGTGGATGGCGACGGTCGAGCAGGCCGTCGGCCGGATCGTGGCCGGCGAGCTGGACAAGGTGGTGCTGGCCCGCGACCTCGAGGCTCGCGCGGACGAGCCGGTGGACCTGCGCTGGCCGCTGCGGCAGCTCGCCCGGGACTACCCCAGCTGCTGGGCGTTCGCCGTCGACGGGCTGCTCGGGGCCACCCCGGAGATGCTGGTCCGGCTCCGCGACGGCGTCGCGACCTCGCGGGTCCTGGCCGGGACGCTGCGCCGCACCGGCGACGCCAACGAGGACAGCCGGCGCGGCGCCGCGCTGGGCCGCTCGATCAAGGACGTCGAGGAGCACGGCTACGGCGTGCGCTCGGTGGTCGACGCGCTCGCGCTGCACTGCGCGAGCGTGCAGGTGCCGCCGGCACCGTTCGTGCTCGAGCTGCGCAATGTCATGCACCTGGCCACCGACGTGCGGGGGGTGGTGTCCGACGGCGCCACCGCGCTCCAACTGGTCGCGTCGCTGCACCCCAGTGCGGCCGTCTGCGGCAGCCCCACGGAGGTCGCGCTCGAGCTCATCCGTGCCGCCGAGGAGCTGGATCGCGGCCGTTACGCCGGGCCGGTGGGCTGGCTGGACGCCGGCGGCGACGGGGAGTGGGGCCTGGCCCTGCGCTGCGCCGAGGTCGACCGGCAGGACCCGCGACGGCTGCGGCTGTTCGCCGGCTGCGGGATCGTCGCCGGGTCGCAGCCGCTGCACGAGCTGGCCGAGAGCAACGCCAAGCTGGTCCCCATGCGCGACGCGCTGCAGGATTAGAGGGCGGCCGCCACCGCGGCCCGCAGGGCCCGGTCCAGCGCGACGGCTGCGGTGCGGTCGGTCCGTACCTCGACGACCCTGAGCCCACCGGCGGTCAGCGCCGCGCGCAGCTGCGTCCGGGTCGAGGCGAGGGAGTACGGCGTACGGGTCGCGGCACACAGCGCCTGCAGGTCGACCCCGTGCGGGGTGCCGAAGACGCGTTCGAACGCGGCCGCGTGCTCGGGGGTGCCCTGCTCGAGCAGGCCGAAGATGGCGCCGCCGTCGTTGTTCACCACCACGATCGTCAGGTCCGGCCGCGGCTCGGCCGGCCCGAGCACCAGGCCGTTCGCGTCGTGCAGGAAGGTCAGGTCGCCGAACAGTGCCAGCGTCCGGCCGCCGTGTGCGAGTGCTGCGCCGACGGCGGTCGAGACGGTGCCGTCGATTCCCGCGGCGCCGCGGTTGGCCAGCACCCGCAGCCCCTCGCGCCCGCCGGCCAGGAACAGGTCGCGCACCGGCTTGGAGGACCCGACGACCAGGAGCCCGCCCGCTGCGGCGACGACCTCGGCCGCCACGCCCGGCTCCGAGAGCTCCAGGCCCGCGAGGACCTCATCGACGGCTCGGCGGGCCGCCCGCCCCGCCGCCCGCCACTGCTGCAGCCAGCCGTCCTCGACGGCCCCGTCCGGCGCCGGGACCGCAGGCAACACGCGAGCGGCGCGACGGGCCGGGTCGGACCACTGGCCGTGCGCGCCGACGACGTCGGCCGGTGCGGCGCCGGTCAGCCGGGCGACCACCCGGCTCAGCGTCGGCCGGCCGACGACGAGCACCCGGTCGGGCGGGTGCGCGGCCAGCCACCCGTCGGCGGCCAGCACCAGCTCGGCGGCCGGCACCACCTCGTCGGACACGGCACCGCTGGACGGCTCGGCCACGACCGGGAAGCCGCGGGCGGCGGCCAGCCGCAGGGCCGCCGCCGTGAGTTCGCGGCTGCAGTCGCCGAGCACCACGACGGTCCGGGGCGGGAGGTCGTCGGCGGGTGGGAGCACCTGCGCCGGCACCCGCGCGGTCCACGCGGCGCCGTCCGGCCGGCCGTCCAGCGGCTCCACCCAGTCACCGTTCTCGGGGACGAGCGGCTCGCGCAGCCCGAGGTTCAGGTGCACCGGGCCGGCTGCGGTGCCCAGGTCGCCGCACGCGGCGGCCAGCGCACGGCAGGCCAGCGCCCGCCAGTAGGCGTTCTGACCGGCGCGCGACTCCGGCGTGCCGACGTCCGCGAACAGCCGCACCGCCCCGCCGTACAGCCCGATCTGGTCGACCGTCTGGTTCGCTCCGGTCCCGCGCAGCTCCGGCGGTCGATCGGCGGTCAGCACCAGCAGCGGCACCTCGGCGTGCGCGGCCTCCAGCACGGCCGGGTGCAGGTTCGCCGTGGCCGTTCCGCTGGTGGTCGCCACCGGCACCGGGCGCCCCGAGGCCTTGGCCAGCCCCAGCGCGAGGAAGCCCGCGGAGCGTTCGTCGATCCGTACGTGCAGCCGCAGCCGGCCGGCGCGGTCGGCGTCGTGCAGGGCGAAGGCCAGCGGGGCGCTGCGCGAGCCGGGCGACAGCACCGCCTCCCGCACTCCGCCCCGCACCAGCTCGTCGACGAGCACCCTCGCGAGGGCGGTCGAGGGATTCATCCCGCCCACTGTCCCCGAGCCTCGTCCGCTGCTCCCCGCGCGGTGCCCGTCGCCAGCAGTCGCGCGCAGCGCGTGAGCCGGCCCTGCCACAGCTGCTGCCGCTCGGGAGGCGCGGCGTGCCGCTGCAGCAGCGCGGGATCCGGCGCCACGGTCCCGACGGTGATCGCGCCGGCGCGCCCGTCGAGGGAGTCGCGGACGACGTCGCCGGCCAGCAGGCTGGTCGTGGCGAGGCCGCAGGCGTACGGCAGGTCCGGCAGCGCGGCGGCCAGCGCCACGCCGGCGGCGATGCCGATCGAGGTGTCGAGGGCGCTGGAGACCACCACCGGCAGGCCGCACTCCTGGGCGATACGCAGCGCGGGCCGCACGCCCCCGAGCGGGGCGACCTTCAGGACGATCACGTCGGCGGCTTCGAGGCGGGCGACGCGGAGGGGGTCCTGCGCCTTGCGCACGCTCTCGTCGGCGGCGACCAGCACGTCGACGCCCGCCCGGGCGAGGGCGACCCGCAGCAGGGCGAGGTCCTCGACCGTTGCGCAGGGCTGCTCGACGTACTCGAGGTCGTACGGTGCGAGCGCGGCCACGGCCCAGCGTGCGTCCGTCAGCGACCAGGCGCCGTTGGCATCGACGCGGAGCCGGCCCGCAGGCCCCAGGGCCTCCCGCACCGCAGCCACCCGGTCGACGTCGTCGCGCAGCGACTGACCCGGCTGCGCAACCTTCACCTTGGCGGTCGTGCAGCCGGGGAAGCGGGCCAGCACCGCGCCCACCTCGGCGGCCGGGACGGCCGGCACCGTCGCATTGACCGCCACGGCCGACCGCAGGGGCGCAGGCCAGCCCCGCTCCGCCGCCTCCACGGCCGCGGCCAGCCACCGGGCCGCCTCCGCGTCGTCGTACTCGAGGAAGGGCGAGAACTCGCCCCACCCGGCCGCGCCGCGCAGCAGCAGCGCCTCGCGGTGCAGGACGCCGCGGAAGGGGACGCGCAGGGGGATCGAGACGACGTGGACCTCCGTCGGGGCGAGCAACCGGCCTCCCCTCGTCGACGTCCTAGTCTCGGCGCGTGACCGCCACTGTTTCAGAGCTGTTCGATCCCGGTGCATGGCGGGAGGTGCCCGGGTTCGACCTGGAGGACGTCACCTACCACCGGCACACCGCGCCCGGCCGCGACGGCATGATCGTCCGGATCGCCTTCGACCGGCCCGAGGTGCGCAACGCGTTCCGGCCCCGCACCGTCGACGAGCTCTACCGCACTCTCGACCACGCCCGGATGTCGGCCGACGTCGGCTGCATCCTGCTGACGGGGAACGGGCCGTCACCGAAGGACGGCGTCTGGTCGTTCTGCTCCGGCGGGGACCAGCGGATCCGTGGGCGCTCGGGCTACCAGTACGCCAGCGGCGACACGGCCGACACCGTGGACGCGGCCCGGGCCGGGCGGTTGCACATCCTCGAAGTGCAGCGGCTGATCCGCACCATGCCGAAGGTCGTTCTCTGCGTCGTCCCCGGTTGGGCGGCCGGTGGCGGGCACAGCCTGCACGTCGTCTGCGACCTGACTCTGGCCAGCGCCGAGCACGCCTGCTTCAAGCAGACGGATGCCGACGTGGGCAGCTTCGACGCCGGCTACGGCTCGGCCTACCTCGCCCGGCAGGTCGGCCAGAAGTTCGCCCGGGAGATCTTCTTCCTCGGTGGAGAGCACAGCGCGCAGGACGCCCACCGGATGGGCATGGTCAACCAGGTCGTGCCGCACGCCGAGCTCGAGCGCACGGCGGTCGAGTGGGCCCAGCAGATCTGCCGCAAGAGCCCGACGTCGCAGCGGATGTTGAAGTTCGCCTTCAACGCGGTGGACGACGGCATGGCCGGCCAGCAGGTCTTCGCCGGCGAAGCCACCCGACTGGCCTACATGACCGACGAGGCCGTGGAGGGGCGCGACGCCTTCCTCGACAAGCGCGACCCCGACTGGGCCCCCTACCCGTACTACTTCTGATGCGGCTGCTCCCGTGGTTGCTCCCGTGGTTGCTCCCGTGGGTCCTCCTGCGGGGCCTCCCGCGGATGCTCCTGGCGGAGGGCGCCTAGTGCGCCGGCTGCTTGCTGCGCCGGCCACCCTCCAGCGGCTGGCGGCCGCCCTCGACGGCACCGGCCCCGCGCTGCTGCCGTCGACCGACCCGCGGGTGCTCGCCACGCTCCGGCCGGACGAGCCGCTCGAGCACGACGACGTCGCGCTGGTGGTGCCGACCTCGGGCTCGACGGGCGAGCCGAAGGGCGTCCTGCTCACCACGGACAACCTGGCCGCCTCGGCCGCGGCGACGGCCGAGCACCTCGGCGGACCTGGCTGCTGGCTGCTCGCCCTCCCGACGACGCATGTCGGCGGACTGCAGGTACTGGTCCGCTCGCTGCTCGCCGGCACCACGCCCGTGATCCTGGACGGACCGACCACGGTCCCGTCGTTCGAGACAGCGACCGCCCGCCTGACCGGTCACCGGCGTTACGTCTCCCTGGTCCCGACCCAGCTGTCCCGGCTCGTCGACAGCCCGGCACTGCGGGACTACGACGCGGTGCTGCTCGGCGGTGCCGCGGTCCCGCCCGCACTGCTGGACCGGGCGAGGGCGGCCGGCGTGCGGGTCGTGACGACGTACGGCATGTCCGAGACCAGCGGCGGCTGTGTCTACGACGGAGTGCCGCTGCCGGGGGTGACGGTCGAGATCGGCGGGATCCGACCGTCCGGACCGGTCGCCGACCGGATCCGACTGTCCGGACCGGTCGTCGCCCGCGGCTACCGGCTGCGTCCCGACCTGACGGCAGCGGCCTTCACCGGCGACACGTTCACGACGGCCGACGTCGGCGAGCTGGCCTCCGACGGGCGGCTGTTCGTGCTCGGCCGGGCCGACGACGTCATCGTCACCGGCGGGGAGAAGGTGGCCCCGGCCACTGTCGAGGCGGCGCTGGCCGAGCACCCGGCGGTGGCCGAGGTTGCTGTGATCGGCTGTCCGGACCCCGAGTGGGGCGCGCACATACTCGCGGCCGTCGTGCTTCGTCCGGGGGCCTCGCTGACGCTCGAGCAGGCCCGCGATCACGTCGCGACGCGACTGTCGCGGGTGGCCGCTCCGCGCCGGTTGCGGGTGGTGGACGTGCTGCCGCTGCTGCCCTCCGGCAAGATCGACCGGAGCAGGTTGGCCCGGTGACGTCGCCCGTGCTGGTGGCGGGGAGGCTGGCTCGGTGACATCCGCTGCGCACTGGCTGCAGGGCGCGCGGCCCCGTACTCTCCCGGCCGCCCTCGCGCCGGTGCTCGTCGGCTCCGGGGCCGCCGATCTGGCCGGGTCCTTCCGTCCGGTGCGGGCGCTACTCGCTCTCGTCGTCGCGCTCGCGTTGCAGGTGGCGGTGAACTACGCGAACGACTACAGCGACGGGGTCCGCGGCACCGACGACGACCGGGTGGGGCCGCTCCGGCTGGTGGGCTCCGGCGTCGCGCCACCGCAGGCGGTCAAGGCAGTGGCGGTCGCCTGCTTCGCGGTCGCGGCCACCGCCGGGCTGGTCTTGGCGTTCCTCACGACGCTGTGGCTGTTGCCGCTCGGCCTGTTGATGATCGCCGCGGCCTGGGGCTACACCGGCACGGCCTCGCCGTACGGCTACCACGGCTTCGGCGAGGTGTCGGTCTTTGTCTTCTTCGGGCTGGTGGCCGTGCTCGGCACGACCTTCGTGCAGGCGGAACGGTTCATCCTCGCGTCGCTGCTGGGTGGCGTCGCCTGTGGGGCGCTGGCCTGCGCGATCCTCGTGACCAACAACCTGCGTGACATCCCGACCGACGCGGCCGCCGGCAAGCGCACCCTCGCGGTACGGCTCGGCGACCGCCGGACCCGCCTGCTCTACCTCGCGCTGGTGGTCCTCGCCTTCGCCGTACTGCCGGCACTGGCGCTGGTGACGCCCTGGGCGCTGCTCGCGTTGCTGGCGCTGCCGCTGGCGGTCAGCCCAGTCCGGCGGGTACGCGACGGCGTCACCGGCCGCGACCTCGTCCCGGTCCTCGCCGGCACGGGGCGGCTCCAACTGGCCTACGCCGCGCTCCTGGCGATCGGACTTGCCCTCGCGCCCACCGTCGGACGCTGAGGCACTGAGGCACTGAGGCACTGAGGCACTGAGGGGGAATGTGCGGCAGCATGGGATGTCCCGGCGCGGGCGGCACATATTCGATGTGCGCGTCGCGGTGACTGTCCGGCCTGGTCGACAACCTGGTCTGGCATCGCCTGCTTGGACCTGTGCCTGCCCGCGAGTCGGACGCGGCCGGCCGTAGGGGCCGAGCCGAACGGCTGGGCCCGAGCGTCCGGCCGGGCGGCTCAGTAGCGCGGCCGCCCGGGGCGTCGGGAGGCATTGCGCGCGGGAAGACCCTGCCGGAGCAGCGCCTCGTCCAGGGTGGCGGGGGCTCCCAGACGCCAGCCTCGACTGTCCTCCGACGCGACCAGTGCCGCACCACGACCGCCCCAGGTCAGGGTCATCGCCAGATCTCGCACCTCCCGGTCCTCGTCCGGGTCGCGGTGTGCAGGCAGCCGGCGTCCGCCCGCGTCGCGCGGCCCCTCGTGGGCCAGCAGCCGGACGCTGGTCAGCAACTGCGGCCAGCGCTCGGCGTGACCGTCGGACACGAGGGCGGCCGGCGTGGGCACGAAGGCTTGTGCCGCCCGCGACCGGATCGTCGCAAGCGCCAGGCACACTGCGACCAGCCCGGAGGCTTTCACCTGGCCACGGACGTCGGGCGCCACGGGCACCCGCGGCAGGGGGAGGGGACCCCGCGTCACGGCGTACGGCACCCAAACGCCCACGGCCGCCGCGCCCGTCAGGAGACGAGGTGCCTCTCGGCACGCCGCGAGCGTGACCGGCACCTGCTCCCCGAGCGCGGCACATGCCCGTTGCGTCAGGCTCTGATGCAGATGACGACGCACTGCTTGCTCTCCCGGTGGCTCCGGTACGCGGTCGATCAGGCGTAGGTCGAACGCCAGCTCGGACAGCACCTCGTCCAGACGGTCGGCGCCCAGGGCGGAACGGCCGCTCTCCCAGCCGGCCCACGTACTGCGCGGCACCTGGCACCGCAGAGCCGCCGCCCGGATGGACAATCCGTGACGTCGTCGAGCATCGCGGAGAAGGTCGGGAATGCGCATGGCCATGAGCCTGCCGCGGATCGGGCTGGTCCGTCCGTGCTTGCGATGCTGCTGTGGACAAGGGTAGGCACGCCGCCAGACACCCGCGTGTCGGTACGCGCCGGGTGGCCGGCACGGCCGGACAGTCACCGCGGCGGGCCCAACGACTTTCCCCGGAGCCCCCGGAGCCCCCGGAGCCCCCGGAGCCCCCGGTGGCCGGCACGGCCGGCACGGCCGGACAGTCACCGCGGCGGGCCCAACGACTATGGCCGCCCGGACCGGTCGCCAGCTCCGGCTCCGAGGCCAGCTCCGGCTCCGCGCCCCCGCCACCCACTCAGCCCGGCCGGACGATCCCCTCGCGCAGCATCCGGCGACAGAGGACCAGCGCGCTGTCCGCATCGAGCCCCGGCAGCTCCGCCGGCGTCGACGGCCGCGCCAACAGCCGGCGCAGCGCCGGCAGGGTGAAGGCGGGCAGCGTCAGCGTCCGCCCGGGCGCCGTCAGCACCGCCGACCCGTCCGCGACGCGCAGCGCCGGCGCGTGCCCCGCCGGGGGCCGCTGCGGGGTGGGCGGCTCCAGGGCGCGCTCGGCCGCGGCGGTCGCCAGCAGGCTGACCGGCTCCACCGGCACCGAGCGGGCCAGCCGGTCGGCGACCGCCTGCCCGACCTCCTCGACCGGCAGCTGCTCCAGCCACTGCGCGGCCCGGCGCAGGAAGGCCGGCAGCAGCTCGCCGACCTGCGCGGCCGGCTGCACCGGCAGCGCCTCGCGGAAGGTCTGCTCACGGCCGGCGAGCGCGACGGCGTCGGTCAGGACGTCGTACCAGGTCGTGGACAGCACGCCGACGGTCAGGTGCACCGAGTCGACGTCGGTCGTCAGCGCCGCATGGACGTAGCCGCGGGGCAGGTACAGGGCGTCGCCGGCCTCCAGCTCGACGTCCAGCAGCGGCTCGGCGCCCTCGGGGACGAGGTGCGCGCCCGCCTGCGGTTGTGAGGACAGCGGCAGCCGGACGACCGGTTCGTGCACCACCCAGCGCTTGCGACCGCTGACCTGCAGGACGAACACGTCGTGGGTGTCGTGGTGGAAGTCGAAGCCCTGGTGCTGCCCCCCGGGCGTGAGGTAGGCGTTGCACTGCGTCGGATGGCCGAGCTCGCCGGCCAGGTCACGGCAGAACCGCGCGACCGGCGGGTGCAGGCGATGTACCGCCTGGAGCACCAGGGTCGCGCCGTCGGCGTACTGCGCGGCCAGCGCCTCGGGATCGACCAGGTCGCCGAGGCGTCGGGCCCCGGCGGTCACCGTGCGGGTGGGTGCCGGCAGGCCGGCACCCTCGCGCACGGTACGGAAGAACGGCGAGCGCAGCGCGCGCTCCGCGACCAGTTCGTCGACGTCGTCAGCCGAGAGCAGGTCGTCGAAGTTCCGTGGTAGCTGCTTCGCGCGCGTCAACAGCGGCGCACGCGACCAGTGCTCGGTCGCGAAGACGTCGGCCCCGACGCAGGTGCAGCGGGCCAGAGCCGACCCCGGCGCGGACACCGACCTCAGCTGTCGGAGGAGTCCGCGTCGCCCTTGTCGCTCTGGTCGGCGTCGCCCCTGTCGCTCTGGTCGGCGTCCCCACCGGCCGAGTCGGTGCCGGCCGGGTCGACACCCGCCGGGTCGGCTCCCGGACTGTCGCTCTGGTCGGCGTCGCCGCCGGGGAGGGCGTTGGTGACGGTGGTGGTGATGTCCTCATCACGAAGCGTGGTCAAGACGGACCTCCAGGAGTACGGGGGTTCGACGCGGGGTCCCGCGCCCTCTGCGGCTCCCCTCCCCGGCGAAGGCCGGATCATGCCCCGGCCGCGCCTGCGAGAATGGTCGGCGTGACCCGTGCGACGCTCGAGAAGGACCCGGCCGAGGTGGCCGCCATGTTCGACCAGGTGGCGGCCCGCTACGACCTCACCAACTCGGTGCTCTCGCTCGGGCAGGACCGCGGTTGGCGCCGGGCGGTTGCGCAGGCACTCGACCTGACCCCGGGTCAGCGGGTGCTCGACCTGGCCGCCGGGACGGCCACCAGCAGCGCGGCGCTGGCCCGGAGCGGCGCTCGCGTGGTGGGCTGCGACTTCTCACTCGGCATGCTCCGGGTCGGCAAGCGGGCCGCGCACGACGGCGTCGAGCTGGTGGCCGGTGACGCGCTCGCACTGCCGTTCGCGGACGCGTCCTTCGACGCCGTGACGATCGCCTTCGGGCTGCGCAACACCCGTGACATCGACCTCGCTCTCGCCGAGCTGCGGCGGGTCACGCGGCCCGGGGGCCGGCTGGTGGTCTGTGAGTTCAGCCACCCGACGTGGCCACCGCTGCGCACCGTCTACGTCGAGTACCTCATGAGGGCGCTCCCGGCCGTGGCGCGCCGGGTGAGCAGCGATCCCGAGGCCTACGTCTACCTCGCCGAATCCATCCGCGCCTGGCCTGCGCAGGCTGCGCTGGCCAGGCGGCTGCAGGGGGCCGGCTGGGCGAGTGTCGCCTGGCGCGACCTCACCGGCGGCATCGTCGCGCTGCACCGGGCCAGTCGGCCCGCCTGAAACCGCTGGCAGGCGGCAGAGGTGCCGGACGCCGTAGACTCCGCACTTCATGTGAAAGTTTTCACGAGTCCGGGAGGGGCTGCGGTGGGCACGCAGACGGGAGTCCGGCAGGACGCCGACGTCATCGTCGTCGGGGCCGGTCCCGGTGGCAGCGCCGCCGCTCACGCGCTCGCGCAGGCCGGGCTGGACGTGCTGCTGCTCGAGAAGACCAGCTTCCCGCGGGAGAAGGTCTGCGGCGACGGCCTCACCCCGCGTGCCGTCAAGAGCCTGGTGCAGCTGGGCATCGACACCGGGGAGAGCAACGGCTTCCTGCGCAACCGCGGCCTGCGCATCATCGGTGGCGGCATGCGCCTCGAGCTGCCGTGGCCGGAGCTGGCCAGCTTCCCCGACTACGGCCTGGTGCGTCCGCGGCTGGACTTCGACGAGCTGCTCGCCCGCACGGCACAGAAGGTCGGCGCGCGACTGCAGGAGCAGACCACCGTCACCGGCCCCGTGCTGGACGCCGCCGACCGGGTGGTGGGTGTGCGGGCAAAGGTCGGTCCCGAGAAGCTGGAGCAGGAGGTCCGGGCACCCCTGGTGATCGCCGCAGACGGCAGCAGCGCGCGGCTCGCGCTCTCCCTCGGCATCGCCAAGCGTGACGACCGGCCGATGGGGGTGGCGGTGCGCCGCTACTTCTCCAGCCCGCGGCACGACGACGACATGCTCGAGTCCTGGCTCGAGCTGCGCGGCGAGGACGGCAGCCTGCTGCCCGGCTACGGCTGGGTCTTCGGCGTCGGCGACGGCACGAGCAACGTCGGGCTCGGCATTCTCAACACCACCAACGCCTGGCAGAAGACCGACTACAAGGAGCTGCTGGCCCGCTGGACCGGCGGCATGCCCGGGACGTGGCAGTTCGACGAGGAGCACGCGGTCGGCCCGGTCCGCGGCGGAGCGCTCCCCATGGGCTTCAACCGCACCCCCCACTACAGCCGCGGCGTCCTGCTCGTGGGCGACGCCGGCGGCGCGGTCAACCCCTTCAACGGCGAGGGCATCGCCTACGCCATGGAGTCCGGGCTGCTCGCCGCCGAGGTGGCGGTCCAGGCCCTCGCCCGGCCCGAGGGCGCCGGCCGGGAGCGCGCGCTGCAGGCCTACCCGGACCAGCTCAAGGCGGTCTACGGCGGCTACTTCACGCTCGGGCGGATCTTCGTGCACCTCATCGGTCACCCGCAGGTCATGGCGCTGGCGACCCGGCACGGGCTGCCGCGGCCGCTGCTGATGAAGTTCACCCTGAAGCTGCTCGCGAACCTCACCGACCCGCGCGGAGGCGACGCCCTGGACCGCGTCGTCAACGGCCTGTCCCGGGTGGCCCCCGCGGCCTGAGCATCCCTGGAGAGCCCCTAGGCTGACCGGCGGCTCCACGTCCCGGCGTACGACACGAGGAGGAGGACAGCGCGCGTGCTCGACAACTACGTGCCGATCCTGGTGCTGTTCGTCCTCGCCACGGCCTTCGCGGCCGGCTCGGTCGGCGCCGCAGCAGTGCTCGGCCCGAAGCGCTACAACCGGGCCAAGCTGGACGCCTACGAGTGCGGCATCGAGCCGACGCCGCAGCCCATGGGCGGCGGTCGCTTCCCGGTCAAGTTCTATCTGACCGCGATGCTCTTCATCGTTTTCGACATCGAGATGATCTTCCTCATCCCGTGGGCGGTCGCCTTCGACCAGCTCGGCCTGTTCGGCCTCGTCGAAATGGCGATCTTCCTCGGCACCGTCTTCGTCGCGTACGCCTATGTGTGGCGTCGCGGCGGTCTGGAGTGGGACTAGTTCATGGGGCTCGAGGAGAAGATCCCGAGCGGGATCGTGCTGACCAGCGTGGAGAAGGTCGTCAACTGGTCGCGTAAGAGTTCGATGTGGCCGGCCACCTTCGGGCTGGCCTGCTGCGCCATCGAGATGATGGCCACCGGCGCCGGGCGCTACGACCTGGCCCGCTTCGGCATGGAGGTCTTCCGCGCCTCTCCCCGGCAGGCCGACCTGATGATCGTCGCCGGCCGGGTGAGTCAGAAGATGGCGCCCGTCGTGCGGCAGATCTACGACCAGATGCCCGAGCCCAAGTGGGTCATCGCGATGGGTGTCTGCTCCAGCAGCGGCGGGATGTTCAACAACTACGCCATCGTCCAGGGCGTGGACCACATCGTGCCGGTCGACATGTACCTCCCGGGGTGCCCGCCCCGTCCCGAGATGCTGCTCGACGCGATCCTCAAGCTGCACGACAAGATCATGGACGAGCCGCTCGGCAGCAACTCGCGCCGCCGCGAGCTGCCGGGTTACGCGCCGCGCGAGCTGGTGGCGAGCAGCGAGCGCTACACCCCCGAGGGCAAGAAGGACCACCGCACGGCGCTGCACACGGAGCTCATGCGATGAGCGGCGGCACCAGTCCGGAGCGGGTGACCGGCTCCGGCCCACGACCCGGCGCGGTCGAGGGGACCGGATCGGCCGTCGCCCCCACCGGCACGGCGGCCCGCGCGGGCAGCGACATGTTCGGCGCGAGCGCCGGCGGCGACACCAGCGGCTTCGGCGGCCTGGTCCGCCGCACCTCGACCGACGCCTCCTCGCCGCGGCCGTTCGGCGGCTGGTTCGACGAGGCCGTCGACGCGCTCGAGGAGGCCTTTCCCGGCTACGGCGAGTCCGTCACCCGGGTGGTGGCGGACCGGGGTGAGCTGACGCTGCACGTGCGGCCGGACAAGGTCGCTGACCTCTGCCAGCACCTGCGCGACGACCAGGAGCACCGCTACGAGCTGCTGCTCGGCGTCTCCGGCGTCGACTACCCGACCCGGCCGGAGCGCTTCGCGGTCGTCTACCACCTGCTGTCGATGACCTACCGGCGGCGGCTGCGGCTCGAGACCGCCGTGTCCGGGGCTGCCCCGCACGTCGCCAGCGTCACCGGGGTCTATCCGACCGCCGACTTCCACGAGCGCGAGACGTGGGACATGTTCGGTGTGCAGTTCGACGGCCACCCGGCGTTGACCCGGATCCTCATGCCCGATGACTGGTCGGGCTTCCCGCAGCGCAAGGACTACCCGCTGGGGGGCGTGCCGGTGGAGTACAAGGGCGCGCAGATCCCGCCGCCGGACGAGCGGAGGTCCTACGCGTGACCACCTACGACGACACCACCACCGAGGCGCCAGGCGCCGACCCGTACGCCGCCAGCGCCCGGGAGACCACCGAGGGCACCGTCTACACGGTCACCGGCGGCGACTGGGACAGCGTGCTCGGCGCCGGCGTCGAGGACGAGCGGATCGTCGTCAACATGGGCCCGCAGCACCCGTCCACGCACGGCGTGCTGCGTCTGGTGATGGAGCTCGAGGGTGAGACCGTCACCAGCGCCCGCACCGTCATCGGCTACCTGCACACCGGGATCGAGAAGAACCTCGAGTACCGCAACTGGGTGCAGGGCGTCACCTTCGTGACCCGGATGGACTACCTCGCGCCGATCTTCAACGAGACGGCCTACAGCCTGGCCGTCGAGAAGCTGCTCGGTATCGAGGCGCCGCCGCGCGCGACCACGATCCGCGTGCTGTGCATGGAGCTCAACCGCATCGCCAGCCACCTCGTCGCCTTCGCGACCGGGGGGCTCGAGCTGGGCGCGCTGACCGCCATGACCAACGCCTTCCGCGAGCGCGAGCTGGTCCTCGACGTACTCGAGATGATCACCGGCCTGCGGATGAACCATGCGTACGTGCGGCCCGGCGGGCTGGCCCAGGACCTGCCGCCCGGCGCCGTCGAGAAGATCCGCGAGCTGCTCACGATCCTGCCCGGGCGCTTCGCGGGCATCGACAAGATGCTCACCGGCAATCCCATCTGGCGGGCCCGCACGCAGAAGATCGCCCACCTGGACGTGCAGGGCTGCCTGGCGCTCGGCGTCACCGGCCCGATCCTGCGCTCGGCCGGCCTGGCCTGGGACCTGCGCAAGACCGACCCGTACTGCGGCTACGAGGACTACGAGTTCGACGTCGCCACGCACACCGACGCCGACTGCTGGGGCCGCTTCCTGGTCCGCAAGCAGGAGATGTACGAATCGTTGAAGATCATCGAACAGGCACTCGACAAGCTCGAGCCGGGCCCGGTCATGGTGGCGGACACCAAGATCGCCTGGCCGGCGCAGCTGGCGCTCGGGAGCGACGGCCTCGGCCAGTCGCTCGACCACGTGAAGAAGATCATGGGTACCTCGATGGAGGCGCTCATCCACCACTTCAAGCTGGTGACCGAGGGCTTCCGGGTCCCGCCGGGCCAGGTCTACACCGCCGTCGAGTCGCCCCGCGGGGAGCTCGGCATGCACGTGGTGAGCGACGGCGGCACCCGGCCGTACCGCGTCCACGTCCGCGACCCGTCGTTCACGAACCTGCAGGCGACCGCAGCGATGTGTGAGGGCGGCATGCTGTCGGACGCCATCGCCGCGGTGGCCTCGATCGACCCTGTCATGGGAGGTGTCGACCGATGACGGTCGCAGAAGGAGACGGCCCGTCCGTGCTGTCCGAGCAGACCCGGCTCGAGGCGCGCGAGATCATCGCGCGGTATCCGCAGTCCCGCTCGGCGCTGCTGCCGATGCTGCACCTGGTGCAGTCCGAGCAGGGCTACGTCAGCCCCGAGGGCATCGCGCTGTGCGCGGAGGAGCTGGGGCTGACCAAGGCCGAGGTCGGTGCGGTGGCGACCTTTTACACGATGTACCGCCGCAAGCCGGCGGGGGACTACCACGTCGGTGTCTGCACGAACACCCTGTGCGCGGTGCTCGGCGGCGACGTGATCCTCGACGGGCTCAAGGAGCACCTCGGCATCGGCCACAACGAGACCACCGAGGACGGCCGGATCAGCCTGGAGCACATCGAGTGCAACGCGGCCTGTGACTACGCGCCGGTGATGATGGTCAACTGGGAGTTCTACGACAACCAGACACCGTCCTCGGCGCGCGAGCTGGTCGACGCCTGCCGCGACGGCAGTCCGCCGGCGCCGACCCGTGGGCCGGACAGCCTGTGCACCTTCAAGCAGGCTTCGCGGGTGCTGGCCGGCTTCCCGGACGGCCGCGCCCACGAGGGCGTGCAGGCCGGGCCGGCGACCCTGGTCGGCCTCGAGCTGGCCAGGGCGCGCGGTGACGCGGCACCGGCCTACCCCGACAGCGCCGCCGCGGCGTCGCAGAGCAAGGACGCCTGATGGTCTTCACTCCCGTCCTGTCCCGCCACTGGGACGAAGCGGACTGCTTCACGATCGACGGCTACACCCGGCACGACGGCTACACCGCGCTGCGCAAGGCGCTGGCGATGGAGCCCGACGCGGTCATCGCGCTGGTCAAGGAGTCCGGCCTGCGGGGTCGCGGCGGCGCCGGCTTCCCGACCGGCATGAAGTGGGGCTTCATCCCGCAAGGCACGGAGGGTCAGGCGGCCAAGCCGCATTACCTCGTCGTCAACGCCGACGAGAGCGAACCCGGCACCTGCAAGGACATCCCGTTCCTGATGGCGAACCCGCACGCGCTGGTCGAGGGCGTGGCCATCACGTCCTACGCCATCCGGGCCGGCTTCGCGGTCATCTACGTCCGTGGCGAGGTGGTCCACGTCCTGCGCCGCCTGCAGCAGGCGGTCGCCGACGCCTACACCGCCGGCCATCTCGGCAGGGACATCGGCGGTACCGGCTTCGACCTCGACGTGGTCGTGCACGCCGGCTCCGGCGCCTACATCTGCGGCGAGGAGACGGCGCTGCTCGACTCGCTCGAGGGCTACCGCGGCCAGCCCCGGCTGCGCCCGCCGTTCCCGGCCACGCACGGTCTCTACGCCAGCCCGACGGTCGTCAACAACGTCGAGTCCATCGCGTCGGTGCCGAGCATCGTGCTCGGCGGCGCGGAGTGGTTCTCGAGCATGGGCACCGAGAAGAGCAAGGGCTTCACGCTCTACTCTCTGTCCGGGCACGTGCAGAGCCCGGGGCAGTACGAAGCCCCGCTGGGCATCACCCTGCGCCAGCTGCTCGATCTGTCGGGGGGTATGCGCGAGGGCCACACGCTGAAGTTCTGGACCCCCGGCGGGTCCTCCACGCCACTGCTCACCGCCGAGCACCTCGACGTCCCGCTCGACTACGAGGGCGTCGCCGCCGCCGGCTCGATGCTCGGCACCAAGGCGCTGCAGTGCTTCGACGAGACGACGTGCGTCGTGCGCGCCATCCTTCGGTGGACCGAGTTCTACGCGCACGAGTCGTGCGGGAAGTGCACACCGTGCCGGGAGGGCACCTACTGGATGGTGCAGATCCTGCAGCGGCTCGAGGCCGGAACCGGCACCGAGGCCGACATCGCGACGCTCCTGGACACCTGCGACAACATCTTCGGCCGGTCGTTCTGCGCGCTCGGGGACGGGGCGACCAGCCCGATCGTGTCCGGCGTGCAGTACTTCCGCGAGGAGTTCCTCGCCCACATCACCGACGCGGGCTGCCCGTTCGACCCGCACGCCAGCACCGTGTTCGCCATGGACACCGCAGGGATGCCCGCATGACCGTCACCTCGCCCGGCACCACCGACGTGGTGCCCACCGACCTGGTCACCCTCACCATCGACGGCTTCGAGGTCGCGGTTCCCAAGGGCACGCTGGTCATCCGCGCTGCCGAGCTGCTGGGCATCCAGATCCCGCGCTTCTGCGACCACCCGCTGCTCGACCCGGTCGGTGCCTGCCGGCAGTGCATCGTGGAGGTGGAGGGCCAGCGCAAGCCGCTGACCGCCTGCACGACGACGGTGACCGAGGGCATGGTGGTGCAGACCCAGCTCACCAGCCCGGTGGCCAAGAAGGCGCAGGAGGGCACTCTCGAGCTGCTCCTGATCAACCACCCGCTGGACTGCCCGGTCTGCGACAAGGGCGGCGAGTGCCCGCTGCAGAACCAGACGATGAGCAACGGCAACGCCGAGTCGCGCTTCCACGACGTCAAGCGGACCTTTCCCAAGCCGATCGCGATCAGCAGCCAGGTGCTGCTCGACCGCGAGCGCTGCGTGCTCTGCGCCCGCTGCACCCGCTTCTCCCAGCAGGTGGCCGGCGACCCGTTCATCGAGATGTTCGAGCGGGGTGCGCTGCAGCAGGTCGCGATCTACTCCGACCAGCCGTTCGAGAGCTACTTCTCCGGCAACACGGTGCAGATCTGCCCGGTCGGTGCGCTGACCGGCGCGGCCTACCGCTTCCGTGCGCGGCCGTTCGACCTGGTCTCCACGCCGATGGTGTGCGAGCACTGCGCCTCGGGCTGCGCGCTGCGCACCGACCACCGGCGCGGCAAGGTGCTCCGCCGGCTGGCCGGCGACGACCCCGCGGTCAACGAGGAGTGGAACTGCGACAAGGGCCGCTGGGCGTTCACCTACGCCCAGCAGGGTGACCGCCTCGCCTCGCCGCTGGTGCGCGACTACGGGACCGGCCAGCTCCGCCCGGCGTCGTGGACCGAGGCGCTCGACCGGGCCGCCGAGGGGCTGCGTCTCGCGCGCGCCGAGAACGGCGTGGGTGTGCTGCCGGGTGGCCGGCTCACCGTCGAGGACGCGTACGCGTACGCGAAGTTCGCCCGCGTCGTCCTCGGCACCAACGACATCGACTCGCGGGTGCGCCCGCACTCGGCCGAGGAGCAGGCCTTCCTCGCCGCGCACGTCGCCGGCCGCTACGCCGGCCAGGACGGCGTGCTGACCTACGCAGAGCTCGAGCAGGCACGTACGGTGCTGCTCGCCGGCTTCGAGCCGGAGGAGGAGTCGCCGATCCTGTTCCTGCGGCTGCGCAAGGCGGTCCGCAGCACCGGGACACGGGTCTTCACGGTCGCGCCGTTCCGGTCGCCCGGCTCGATCAAGACCGCCGCGCGCCTGCTGCAGACCGCTCCGGGTGGTGAAACCGCAGTGCTCACAGGCCTTGTCGGTGGGACCGACGGTGAGGGTCAGTCGACTGCAGCCGAGGCCTCGGCCGCGCTGCGCGAGCCCGGCGCCGTGATCCTGGTCGGCGAGCGGCTGGCCGCGACTTCCGGCGCGCTCTCCGCCGCCTCGCGGCTGGCAACGGCCACCGGGGCGCGGCTGGCCTGGATCCCCCGCCGGGCCGGTGAGCGTGGCGCGATCGACACCGGCACGCTGCCCGGCCTGCTGCCCGGCGGCCGGCTCGTGACCTCTGACGGCGGTGCCGACGCGGCCGACGTCGCCGCCGTGTGGGGGGAGCTGCCCGCGACGCCCGGCCGCGGCCTCGACGGCATCCTCACCGCCGCCCGCGACGGCGGACTCTCGGCCCTGCTGGTCGGTGCCGTCGACCCGGCCGACTGCCCCGACCCGGAGCTCGCCCTCGACGCCCTGGACGCCGTGCCGTTCCTGGTCAGCCTCGAGCTGCGCCGCTCGGCAGTCACCGACCGCGCCGACGTGGTGCTGCCGGTGGCGGCCGCCGTGGAGAAGGCCGGCACCTACCTCGACTGGGAGGGCCGGGCCCGCCCGTTCGAGCGGGTGCTCGACAAGAGCGGCGGGCTGCCCGACGGCCGCGTCCTGCACGTCCTCGCCGACGAGATGGACGTGCCGATCGCGCTGCCCGACGTCGCCTCGGCGCGCGCCGAGATCGCCCGCCTCGGCGCCGCGCCCGGCACCGCCACGGCCCCCTCGTACGACCCCGAGCCGGTCGCGTCGCCGCAGGCCGGCGAGGCGGTTCTCGCGTCCTGGCACTGGCTGCTGGACGACGGCTCGCTGAGCGACGGCGAGCCGTTCCTGGCCGGCACCGCCAGGAAGCCGCGGCTGCACCTGTCGGCCGGCACGGCCGCCGATCTGGGGGCCGCCGACGGCGAACTGGTGACCGTCTCCTCCGATCGTGGCAGCCTGACCCTCCCGCTGGTGGTCGCCGACCTGCCCGACCGGGTCGTCTGGGTGCCGATGCGCACGCCGGACGCCGCCGTGCGCCGCGACCTCGCGGTCGTCCCGGGCGCCGTCGTGCGACTGTCGGTCGCGGACGCAACGGCCGGCCGGACAGGAGGTGCCGCATGACGTGGCTCGCGCAGGAGGGTGGCCGGGACAACCACCTGCCCCTGACCAGCTTCGGCAACGAGCCCCTCTGGCTGACGATCGCCAAGGTGCTGTTCGTCTTCGCCCTGCTCGTCACCATGACCCTGCTGACCATCTGGGGCGAGCGCCGCGTCGTCGCCCGCATGCAGCAGCGCTCCGGCCCCAACCGGGTGGGGCCGTTCGGCGTCGGCCAGGGCCTGGCCGACGGGATCAAGCTGGCGCTGAAGGAAGACATCATCCCGGCCATGGCCGACAAGCCGGTCTACATCCTCGCGCCGCTGCTGTCCGCGATTCCCGCCTTCCTCGCCTTCAGCGTCATCCCGTTCGGCCCGAAGGTGACGATCGCCGGCCACGAGACGGCGCTGCAGCTGACCGACCTGCCGGTCGGGGCGCTGTTCGTCTTGGCGGCGGCAAGCGTCGGCGTCTACGGCATCGTGCTCGCCGGCTGGTCCAGCGGCTCGACCTACCCGCTGCTCGGCGGGCTTCGGTCGGCCGCGCAGGTGATCTCGTACGAGATCGCGATGGCGCTGTCGCTGGTCGCCGTCTTCCTCTACGCCGGCTCGCTGTCCACCAGCGAGATCGTCGCCGCGCAGGAGAGCCGCTGGTTCGTGCTCACCCTGCCGGTCAGCTTCTTCATCTACGTCATCGCCATCACGGGCGAGACGAACCGGGCGCCGTTCGACCTCCCCGAGGCCGAGAGCGAGCTGGTCGGCGGCTTCCACACCGAGTACAGCTCGCTGAAGTTCGCGATGTTCTTCCTCGCCGAGTACATCAACATCATCACTGTCTCGGCGCTCGCGACGACGCTGTTCCTCGGCGGCTGGATGCCGATCTGGCCGTTCTCGCAGGTGGAGTTCCTCTCGACCGGCTTCTTCCCGATCGTGTGGTTCCTGTCCAAGACCGCGGCGTTCATCTTCTGCTTCATCTGGCTGCGCGGGGTGCTGCCGCGGATGCGCTACGACACCTTCATGCGCTTCGGCTGGAAGGTGCTCGTGCCGGTCGGCCTGTTGTGGATCATGCTGGTCGCGGCGATCCGCACCGCGACGCTCGAGATCGACGACCGCCGCACGCTGCTGTTCGGTGTCGGTGTGATCTTCGTCGTCGTGCTCGCGGTCTTCTGGCTGATCCCCGCTCCTTCCACGGACGAACAGCTGACCGGTGCCGGCTCAGGAGTGGGCGAGGGTCCCGGCACCGATCTGACCCCCCTGTCCGAGGGCGGCTACCCGGCCCCGCCGATGGACCTGGTCGTCCCGCCGACGCCGCGGTCGCTGCGGCACAGCGCGCTGTCCGGTGTCGGCGCCGCCCCCGAGAACCCCGAGAGCGAGGCCTGACATGGCCGGCATTCTTGATCCCGTACGCGGATTCGGGCTCACCTTCAGCCAGATGTTCAAGAAGGTGACCACCGAGCAGTACCCTGAGCAGGTCACTCCGACGGCGCCGCGCTATCACGGCCGGCACGTGCTGAACCGGCACCCGGACGGCCTGGAGAAGTGCATCGGCTGCGAGCTGTGCGCCTGGGCGTGCCCGGCCGACGCCATCTACGTCGAGGGCGCCGACAACACCGAGGAGGCGCGCTACTCGCCCGGTGAGCGCTACGCGTCGATCTATCAGATCAACTACCTGCGCTGCATCTTCTGCGGGCTGTGCATCGAGGCCTGCCCGACCCGGTCGCTGACGATGACCAACGAGTACGAGTTGGCCGACGACAGCCGCGAGGACCTCATCTTCACCAAGACCCAGCTGCTGGCCCCGATGCTCCCGGGCATGGAGGAGCCGCCGCACCCGATGCGGCTGGGCGACAGTGACGCCGACTACTACGTCGGCGCCGTCCAGAAGGTCTCGCCGGTCGGCGGCGACCCGTCGGTCGAGGGCCGGCTGGACCCCGACGACAGCGGCGGCGCCGGGCAGGCGGAGCGATGAGCGACCCGCAGCTGCTGCTCGCCGCGACCAGCACCGGCGAGGCCGTCACGTTCTGGATCCTCGGACCGATCGCGACCGTCGCTGCGGTGATGATGGTGCTGGCGCGCAACGCCGTGCACGCCGCGCTGTTCCTGGCCGGGGTGATGCTGAGCCTGGCCGGGCTCTACGCCGTGCAGGACGCGCCGTTCCTCGCGGCCGTGCAGATCATCGTCTACACCGGCGC
The DNA here is from genome assembly GCA_040902655.1 of Mycobacteriales bacterium. Taxonomy (NCBI): domain Bacteria; kingdom Bacillati; phylum Actinomycetota; class Actinomycetes; order Mycobacteriales; species Mycobacteriales bacterium. Next base: position 31,519 of record JBBDWV010000037.1, on the reverse strand, counting down.
CATCCTCATGCTGTTCCTGTTCGTCCTCATGCTCGTCGGCGTCGACTCGAGCGACTCGCTGATCGAGACGCTGCGCGGCCACCGCATCGCTGCTTTCGTCGTGGGCCTCGGCTTCGCTGCGCTGCTGACGGGGACCCTGGCCAGCGCGATGGTGGGCGACGACGGCACCGTCGCCGCAGTCGGGCTCGACGCCGCGAACGAAGAAGGCAACGTCGTCGGCATCGCCCGGCTGTTGTTCACCGACTACCTGTTCGCGTTCGAGCTGACCAGCGCGCTGCTCATCACCGCGGCGCTGGGTGCGATGGTGCTCGCGCACAAGGAGCGCGCCACACCGAGGACGACGCAGCGCGAGCTCGCCCGGCAGCGTTTCGCCGGCGGCAACCCCTTCGCGCTGCCCGGCCCCGGTGTCTACGCCGGGCACAACTCGACGGCCACCCCGGCGCTGCTGCCCGACGGCTCCCAGTCCGAGGACAGCGTGAGCCCGATCCTCGAGTCGACCGCCGGCGGCGAGACCAACGAGACGGTTCGGCAGTCGTGAACGAGTCCTACTACCTCATCCTCGCGGCGCTGCTGTTCACCATCGGTGGCCTCGGGGTGCTGCTGCGCCGCAACGCCATCCTGGTGTTCATGAGCGTGGAGCTGATGCTCAACTCGGTCAACCTCACGCTGGTCACCTTCAGCCGCACCACCGGCACCCTCGACGGCCAGGTGATGGCCTTCTTCGTCATGGTGGTGGCCGCGGCTGAGGTCGTGGTCGGTCTGGCCATCATCATGAGCATCTTCCGCAGCCGACGGTCGGCCTCGGTCGACGACGCCAACCTGCTCAAGTACTGACCATCCGCGGCACCTGAACCTGCCGCACCCGACAGAGGACGAGGTCCGGCCCGTGCTGCGCACGCCCCGACGAGGAGCGATCCGGTGAGCCTGCTCCTGCACGCTGCCGTGCACGCAGAGACCACGCTGGCCAGCGAGGCGCTGGCCGAGCCGCTGCCGACCGGTGACTACCTGGCGGCGGCCGGCTCGCTCGAGCTGCTGTGGCTGCTCGTCGCGCTGCCGCTGGCCGGTTCAGCGATCCTGCTGCTCGGCGGCCGGCGTACCAACGACTGGGGCCCGTACCTCGCCATCGCCGCATGCGCCGGCTCCTTCCTGTACGGGCTCATGGCCTTTGCTGCGCTGCTCGGGCTCGAGCAGCGCACCGCCGACCTGCACCTGTACTCCTGGGTGCCGGTCAACGAGCTGCAGATCGACGTCGGCCTGCTGCTGGACCCGCTGTCGGCGACGTTCGTGCTGCTCATCACCGGCGTCGGCCTGCTCATCCACGTCTACTCGCTCGGCTACATGGCGCACGACCCGCGGCGCCGGCTGTTCTTCGGCTACCTGAACCTGTTCATCGCGGCGATGCTGGTGCTGGTGCTGGGCAACAGCTACCTGGCGCTGTTCCTCGGCTGGGAGGGCGTGGGCCTGGCGTCCTACCTGCTCATCTCCTTCTGGTTCCACGTCCCGGAGTACGCGACGGCCGCCAAGAAGGCGTTCATCATGAACCGGGTCGGCGACGTCGGCCTGCTGATCGCGATCTTCCTGATGTTCGCGGCACTGGGCACGACGTCGTTCAGCGGCGTCTTCGGCTCGGCCGAGCTGCTGGCTGCAGGCACCGCCACCGCGATCGGGCTGCTGCTGCTGCTCGGCGCGGCCGGCAAGTCCGGCCAGTTCCCGCTGCACACCTGGCTGCCGGACGCCATGGCCGGCCCGACGCCGGTCTCCGCGCTCATCCACGCGGCGACGATGGTCACCGCCGGCGTCTACCTCATCGCCCGCTCGCTGCCGCTCTACGAGGTGAGCGACACCGCGCGGCTGGTCGTGGGCATCATCGGCGTGGTCACGCTGGTCATCGGAGCCGTCATCGGCTGCGTCTACGACGACATCAAGAAGGTGCTGGCCTACTCCACCGTCAGTCAGATCGGCTACATGTTCCTCGCCGTCGCGATCCCCGGCGCGGCTGCCGTCGCGATCCTGCACCTGCTGACGCACGGCTTCTTCAAGGCCTGCATGTTCCTGTCGGCCGGGTCGGTCATGCACGGCATGAACGACCAGGTCGACATGCGGCGCTTCGGCGGCCTGCGCAAGGAGATGCCGGTGACCTTCGCCTGCATGACGGCGGGCTATCTGGCCATCATCGGCTTCCCGCTGTTCGCCGGCTTCTTCTCCAAGGACCTCATCGTCGAGGCGGCGCTGGACCAGGGCGGCGTCCGCGGCTGGCTGATGGGCGGCACCGCGATCGTCATCGCCGGCGTCACCGCCTTCTACATGACCCGGATGATGGTGATGACGTTCTTCGGCCCGAAGCGGTGGACCGAGGACGTCCACCCGCACGAGTCGCCGGCGGTGATGACCGTGCCCATGGTCATCCTGGCCGTCGGCTCGGTCGTCAGCGGCTACCTGTTGGTGCACGTCACGCCGCTGCCGGACTTCCTGGCCCCGGTCCTCGGCCGCGAGGAGGTCCAGCACGTGCTGGAGCCGATTGTCGTGACGGCGATCGTGACCGCCGTCAGCGCGCTCGGCGTGCTCGTGGCCTACCTGCAGTACGCGAGGCGGCCGGTCCCGACCACCGCCCCCGTCGCGGTGAGCCCACTGACGGTCGCGGCCCGCCGGAATCTCTACTTCGACGCGCTCAACGAGAATCTGCTCATGCGCCCCGGCCAGTACCTCACCCGCGCGCTGGTGTTCGTGGACAACCGCGGCATCGACGGTGCCGTGCACGGCATGGCGGCGGGGATCGGCGGTGGCTCCGGCCGGCTGCGCCGCTGGCAGAACGGCTTCGTACGGTCCTATGCCCTGTCGATGTTCGGAGGAGCTGCTCTCGTGGTCGGCGCCCTGCTCGTGACCAGGCTCGGGACATGAGCGACCTGCCCTGGCTGACGATTCTCGGCCTCGTGCCGCTCGTCGGCGCGTCGGTCATCGCGGCGCTGCCACGCGGCCGGGACCTGCTGGCCAAGCAGGTCGCGCTGGCCACGTCGCTCGTCGTGCTCGCTCTGACGATCGCGATCAGTGCGGCGTTCGCCCCGACGGGCGACCGCTTCCAGTTCACCGAGGCGCACGACTGGATCCCCGCTTTCGGTGTGCAGTACGCCCTCGGCGTCGACGGGATCGCGCTGGTGCTCATCGCTCTCGTCGCGGTGCTGGTGCCGGTCGTGGTGCTGGCCGGCTGGCACGAGGCGGACCCGGTGCCCGAGCCGGCTGGGATCGTGGCCGGCGCCGCGACACGCACGACCACGTCCGGGCCGATCCGCTCGGTCTCACCGGACACCGGCCGGGCGGCCGAGACCGCCACCCACTCGGGGGGCGGCACCGCGGTTCTCGACCCGCCGGTCGCCGCCCCGCCGGCCGGCACCGAGCCGCCCGCCGGCGACCCCCCGCGCAAGCGCAGCGTGCCCACCTTCTTCGCGCTGCTGCTGGTGCTCGAGACGATGATGATCGGTGTCTTCGCCGCCACCGACGTCTTCCTGTTCTACGTCTTCTTCGAGGCGATGCTCATCCCGATGTACTTCATCATCGGCAGCTACGGCGGTCCGCGCCGGTCGTACGCCGCGGTGAAGTTCCTGCTGTTCAGCCTGGCCGGCGGGCTGCTCATGCTGGCAGCCGTCATCGGCCTCTACGTCGTCTCGGCCGGCAACGACCCGGACGGCCAGGGCACCTTCGCCTTCGAGCAGCTGGTCGGGCTGCAGATGAGCACCGGGGTGGAGATCGCGCTGTTCAGCGGCTTCTTCATCGCCTTCGCCATCAAGGCCCCGCTGTTCCCGTTCCACACCTGGCTGCCCGACGCGGGTGCCGAGGCGCCGGTCGGTGGAGCGGTGCTGCTGGTCGGCATCCTCGACAAGGTCGGCACCTTCGGGTTCCTGCGCTACTGCCTGCCGCTGTTCCCCGAGGCCAGCCGCATCCTCGGCCCGTACATCGTCGTCCTGTGCGTCATCGGAATCCTCTACGGCGCGCTGCTGGCGATGGGCCAGAAGGACCTCAAGCGGCTGGTGTCCTACACCTCCATCGCGCACTTCGGCTTCATCGGCCTGGGTATCTTCGCCTTCACCAGCCAGGCGCAGACCGGCGCGGTGCTCTACATGGTCAACCACGGCCTGTCGACCGGCGCGCTGTTCCTCGTCGTCGGCTTCCTCATCGCCCGCGGTCGCAGCCGGCTGACCGGCGACTACTCCGGCGTGGCCGCCGTCGCGCCACTGCTGGCGGGAACCTTCCTGCTCGCCGGCCTGTCCTCGCTGGCGCTGCCCGGGCTCTCCACGTTCATCAGCGAGTTCCTCGTCCTGCTCGGCACCTACGCGCGCTATCCGGTCGCGGCGGTGCTGGCGGCGATCGGGGTCATCCTGGCTGCCCTCTACATCCTGCTGATGTACCAGCGCACGATGCAGGGCCCGCTCCGCCTGCCGGCCGGGATCAGTTCCATCCGCGACCTGCACCTGCGCGAGGTGCTCGCCGTGGCCCCGCTGCTGGCACTGATGATCTTCCTGGGCTTCTATCCGAAGCCGCTGACGGACGTCATCACGCCCGCGGTGAACGCCACCATGCAGGACGCCGGCGCCGCCGACCCGCCACCGACCCAGGGCCGCGGCTCCGCCGCCGGTCCGAGCCGCTGAGGACGACATGCCCACCGACATCCAGTCCCCTGAGCTGGCCTACGGGCCGATCGTCCCGATGCTCCTCGTCTTCACGGCCGCCCTGATCGGCGTGCTCGTGGAGGCGTTCGCCCCCGCGGCCCGGCGGCGCTCCCTGCAGATCGTCACCGCCGTTCTCGGCCTGCTCGGCGCGCTCGTCGCGATCGTCTCCCTCGCCGGTACCGAGCAGCTCGTGTTCGCCGACGCGATCGCCGTGGACGGGCCGACGCTGTTCCTGCAGGGGACGCTGGCCGTGGTCGGACTGGCGGCGATCCTGCTGCTGAGCGAGCGGTCACTCGACGCCTCCGGTGGCGCCGTCGTCGCCCGGGCCTCCGTCCTGCCCGGCTCGCGCGAGGACGTCGCGCTGGCCGAGGCGACCGACGTGCAGACCGAGATCTACCCGCTGGCGATGTTCAGCCTCGGCGGAATGATGCTGTTCCCGGCGTCGAACAACCTCATCCTGATGTTCATCGCACTCGAGGTGCTGTCCCTGCCGCTGTACCTCATGGCCGGGCTCGCCCGCCGGCGCCGCCTGCTCTCGCAGGAGGCCGCCGTAAAGTACTTCCTGCTCGGCGCCTTCGCCTCCGCCTTCTTCCTCTACGGCGTCGCACTGCTGTACGGCTACGCCGGCAGCGTCGACCTCGGTGACATCTTCGCTGCGACCGGCCTGGCGCAGTCCAACGAGGCGCTGCTGTTCGTCGGCCTCGCGATGCTCGCGGTCGGTCTGCTGTTCAAGGTCGGGGCCGTGCCGTTCCAGGCCTGGACGCCCGACGTCTACCAGGGAGCGCCGACACCGGTCACCGCGCTGATGGCCTCCTGCACCAAGATCGCCGCCTTCGGCGCGCTGCTGCGCGTCTTCTACGTCGGCTTCGGGCGCACCGAGTGGGACTGGCGCCCGATGATGTGGGGCATCGCGATCCTGACCATGGTGATCGGCGCACTCCTGGCCGTGACCCAGACCGACGTCAAGCGGATGCTGGCCTACTCCGCGGTCGCGCACACCGGCTTCATCCTGGTCGGCGTGGTCGCCCTCAGCCCCGAGGGGCTCTCGGGCACGCTGTTCTACCTGCTGGCCTACGGCTTCACCACGCTGGCCGCCTTCGCCATCGTCACGCTGGTGCGGGACAGCAGCGGTGAGGCGACCCATCTGGCGCAGTGGGCCGGCCTGGGACGCAAGAGCCCGCTGGTGGCGGCGACCTTCGCGTTCCTGCTGTTCGCGCTGGCCGGCATCCCCCTCACCAGCGGCTTCATGGCCAAGTTCGCGGTGTTCACCGCGGCGGTCGACAGCGGCGCCATCGGGCTGGTCGTCGTCGGTGTCGTGACCAGCGCGGTGACGGCGTTCTTCTACGCCCGGGTGGTCGTGCTGATGTTCTTCAGCGAGCCGGCGCTCGACGGGCCGACCGTGTCGGTTCCCAGCGCCTACACCGCTGGCGCCGTCGCGCTCGGTCTGGCCGTCACCGTCGTGCTCGGCATCCTGCCCCAGCCGGTCCTGGACCTGGCGGCCCGCGCCTCACAGTTCGTCTACTGATGGGCGTAGGCGGGGGCGCCGTCCTCGAGGCCGCCGATCCGGCGCTGGCTGCGGCGGTGCAGGACGACCTGGAGGTCGTCGAGGAGCGGCTGCGCGAGGTCGTGAGGAGTGCGCATCCGATGCTCGACGAGGCCGGCCGGCACCTCGTCCACGCAGGAGGTAAGCGGGTGCGCCCGCTGCTCGCCCTGTTGGCCGCGCGCCTGGGTGAGCCGGCCGCGCCCGGCGTGATCGACGCCGCCGTCGTCGTCGAGCTCACCCACCTGGCCACGCTCTACCACGACGACGTCATGGACGAGGCCGAGGTGCGGCGGGGCGCCGCCTCCGCGAACGCCCGCTGGACCAACACCGTCGCGATCCTCACCGGCGACTTCCTGTTCGCCCGCGCGTCCGATCTCACCGCCGGCCTGGGTACCGAGGCCACGCACATCCAGGCGCGCACGTTCGCCCGGCTGGTCGAGGGACAGATCTCCGAGACGGCCGGCCCGGCTGCGGGGCAGGATCCGGTGGAGCACCACCTGCAGGTGGTGGCCGACAAGACCGGCTCGCTGCTGGGCACCTCCGCCCGGCTCGGCGCGCTGATGGCCGGAGCCCCGCCGGCCGACGTCGAGACGGTCGCCCGCTTCGGCGAGGTCTTCGGCGCCGCGTTCCAACTCTCCGACGACCTCATCGACGTGCTCTCCGAAACCGGCCAGTCCGGCAAGACACCCGGCACCGATCTGCGCGAGGGCATCCGGACGCTCCCGGTGCTGTTGGTGCTCGCCGACCGGGACGGTGACAGCGCCCGGCTGCGCGAGTTGCTCGAGGGCGACCTCGCCGACGACGGCCGGCTGGACGAGGCGCTGGGGCTACTGCGTGCGCACCCCGCGATGGACCTGGCCCGCGAGCGGCTCGCCGCGTGCGTCGAGCAGGCCCGTGCGGTGGCGGCGGACCTGCCGTCGGGGCCCGTACGCCAGGCGCTCGACGCGCTCACCGACTTCGTCCTGGCCCGCACCGGCTGACCGGTGCCCGCCCTGTCGTCCGCACCCGCCACCCTGGTCCTCGACCGGGGCAGGCGCTACACCTTGACCGTCCTCAACGTGGGACTCGCCTGCTGCGCCGTCGAGGCGATGGTCGCCGCGCTCGCGCAGGGACAGGGCCGCGTCCCCTACGCCGGGGACGAGCGAGAGGTGCAGGTCATGGTGGTCTCGGGGACCGTCACCAGCAAGCTCGCCCCGCTCGTGCAGCGCCTGCACGCCGAGCTGCCGCAGCCCGTGCGGGTCATCGCGTTCGGCGCCTGTGCCAGCAGCGGTGGGCCGTACTGGGACTCCTACTGCGTCACCGCCGGCGTCGACCTGCTCGTGCCGGTCGACCACTACGTCCCCGGCTGCCCACCCCGGCCCCAGGCGTTGCTCGACGCGCTCGATGCCCTCGGCCGGTCGCTGCCGTGAGCCCGTCGACCGGTCCCGCCGGGATCGACCTGGTGGCACGGTTGTCGGCGGTGCTGCCCGACGCCCGTGTCACGTCGTCGTACGACGTCGTCACCGCCGACGTGGAGCGCGGGCAGTGGACGCACGCGGTGGCGGCGTGCCGCGACGACGCCGCGCTCGACGGGACGTTCTTCGACGTGCTGCTCGCGGTGGACGAGCACCCCGACGGCTTCGACGTGGTCGTGCGGCTGTGGTCGGTGCGCGCGCGGCACGGCTTCCACCTGCGCACCCGCTGTCCGCGCAGCGACCCGCGGGTGCCCACGCTGACCGCGGTGTTCGCCGGCGCGGCCTGGCACGAGCGGGAGGCAGCCGAGATGTTCGGGCTCACCTTCGACGGCCGTCCGGCGCACCTGCCACTGCTGCTGCCGGACGGCTTCGACGGCCATCCGCTGCGCAAGGAGCGGGTCCTGGCGGCGCGGATGCAGCCGTGGCCGGGTGCGGTCGACCCGGCCGATGCCGGACCGGGCCGCCCCGCCGGTCGGCGCCGCCTGCTGCCGCCCGGTGCCCCGCCCCCGGTCCCGCCGGGCGAGCCGCTGCCGTGAACGAGGTGGAGCGGGGTCAGGAGGTGGAGCCGGGTGCCGCGCCGCCCGCGCGTAGCCGTGGCACGATCGGCCTGCTCGAGGAGAACTGCACCGTCTGCATGCTCTGCGCGCGGGAGTGCCCCGACTGGTGCCTGTTCATCGAGGGCCACACCGAGTCGGCTCCGCCGGCCCGGCCCGGTGGACGGCCCCGGGTGCACAACGTCCTGGACCGCTTCGCCGTCGACTGGTCGCTGTGCATGTACTGCGGCATCTGCGTCGAGGTCTGCCCGTTCGACGCGCTGTTCTGGGCGCCGGACCTCGTCCCGGCCGAGCCATCGCGGCCGGCGCTGGTCGAGGAACGCGAGGAGTTGCGCACCTGGATCGCCGGCGTGCCGCCGCCTCCGCCGCTGGACCCGGCGGCCGAGCCGGCCGAAGAGGTCACCGCCGCCGAGCGGCTGGATGCCATCGCCGCCGCCCGCGCCGCCCGCTGAGCGGCTGCCGGCCAGGTCGATCGGGCCGAATGGGTGACCTGCGAGCCCGCCATGCGGGCGTGCAGCCGGGAGGCAGGACGTGCACCTCGCCCCGCTGCCTCCCGGTCGAGCCTGTCGGCCGCAGGCAGCGGCAGGCAGCCTTCGGAGGTGCATGTCTTCGCTCCCAGCCGTCGGGCTCCCAGCCGTCGGGCTCCCAGCCGTCGGGCTCGCAGCCGCCGGGCTCGCAGCCCGAACCGCCCCCGGAACGCGCAGCCCTGCGGCGGCGTTCTACCCGGCGCACGCACATCGCATGGAGGAGGGGCAGTGCACGCGCACCGCAACGGGCTCAAGACCGCTCTGCTGCTGGGCCTGCTGTCCAGCATCATCCTGTTCGTCGGCGCGCAGTTCGGCTCGGGCGGCCTGGTGCTCGCCCTGGTCGTCGCGCTCGGCGTGAACGGCTACTCGTACTTCTACAGTGACAAGCTCGCGCTCAAGAGCATGCGCGCCTATCCGGTCAGCCAGGTGCAGCACCCGCGGCTGTACGCGATCGTCGGCGAGCTGGCGCACAGCATGAAGATGCCGATGCCGCGGCTCTACCTCAGCCCGACCGCGGCGCCGAACGCCTTCGCCACCGGGCGCAACCCGCAGAACGCCGCGGTCTGTTGTACCGAGGGGATCCTGGAGCTGCTCGACGAACGTGAGCTGCGGGGCGTGCTGGGTCACGAGCTGGCCCACGTCGGCAACCGCGACATCCTCATAGCCTCCGTTGCCGCGGCCCTGGCCACGGTCATCACCTTCGTCGCCCACATGGCGCAGTTCGCCATGATCTTCGGCGGTCGCGACCGTGACGGCGGCAACATCTTCTCCAGCCTGCTGCTGATCGTCCTCGGCCCGATCGCGGCCGGTGTGATCCAGATGGCGATCAGCCGCAGCCGGGAGTACCAGGCCGACCTCACCGGCGCCGGCGTCACCGGCGACCCGCTGGCGCTGGCCAGCGCCCTGCGCAAGCTCGAGCGCGGAACGGCCGCGCGCCCACTGGTGGAGGATCCGTCGCTGGCGCCGACCAGCTCGCTGATGATCGCCAATCCGTTCCGCGGTGGCGGCCTCGGCAAGCTGTTCAGCACTCACCCGCCGATGGCCGAGCGGGTCGCCCGCCTCGAGCAGATGGCCGGCTACCGGTAGTTGGTGAACTGCAGCGCGAAGTCGAAGTCGGCCCCCTTGAGCAGGGCGATGACGGCCTGCAGGTCGTCCTTCTTCTTCGCGGAGATGCGTAGCTGGTCTCCCTGGATCTGCGCCTGCACACCCTTGGGCCCCTCGTCGCGGACCAGCTTGCTGACCTTCTTCGCGTTGTCCTGCGAGATGCCCTCGTCGACCTTGGCGGTCAGTCGGTACTCCTTGCCGCTCTGCTCGGGCTCCCCTGCATCCAGCGTCTTGAGCGACACCTGCCGCTTGACCAGTTTCTCCTTGAAGACGTCGAGCAGGGCGTTGCAGCGTTCCTCCGAGCCAGCCTTGATCAGAATGGACTCGCCGGACCACTCGATCGAGGCGCCGGTGCCCTTGAAGTCGTAGCGGGTGGCCGCCTCCTTGGCGGCCTGGTTCAGCGCGTTGTCGACCTCCTGGCGGTCGACCTTGCTCACGACGTCGAATGACGGGTCCGCCACGGGATGTCCTCCTCGAGTTGCTATCGTCTCCCGCGCTCCCCCTTGGGGAGCGCGCTGGGCGGGTTGCCCGAGTGGTCAAAGGGAGCAGACTGTAAATCTGCCGGCTCAGCCTACGAAGGTTCGAACCCTTCACCCGCCACAACCAGTGCACACGGCCCCTGACCTGCGAAAACCCAGGCTCGGGGGCCGCTCGCTGTCCTGACCGCCAGTACCCGTGAAACGCCGCCCCTGACCCGCTCCCTGTACGGGCACGCAGCGGGCGAGCTGCCAGCGGTCCTGCTGGCTGTCCTACAGCGTCCTGGTGCGCAGGACGGTCGAGGGCACCTGCAAGCTCGACGGCGTCAACGAGAAGACGCTCGACAAGAGCCTGCGCAAGATGCGCGACGAGAGCTGCTGCGGCGGCGCGACAGCACTGTGTGTGCGTTGCGCGGTGACTGTCCGGTGTGGCCGACAGCTCTTGGAGCGTCGGCAACCCTGGCTCGGCTCTGCCGCCAGCTGCCGCCAGATGCCGGCGGCCGGCCGTCCCGGTGAGCGACACGCGGCCGTCCCGGTGAGCGACGCACTGCCTGCCCGGGGCCCCCCCCCCCCCGCGGGGGGGGGGGGGGGGGGGGGGGGGGGGGGGGGGGGGGGG
>JBBDWV010000037.1:0-20574 GCA_040902655.1 Mycobacteriales bacterium | reverse complement strand
CCGCGCACCTCCCCAGCATCGGTGTGCTGGGGAGGTGCGCGCGGGTCGGGGCTGGCGGGGCGGTGGCTCATGCGACCCATCCGTCGGCGTTCAGGCGCCGGATGAGTTCCGTCGGCAGGCCGTCGATCTGTACGAGTCCACCGAAGGCGCGACGTTGACGGGCATTGCCGGCGACGCTGGACAGCTTCACACAGCGTCCTGCAACATCTTGTCCAATCGCTGTGCCTGCCGGGTGCGTTCCTCGATCTGGGTCTTGCGGTAGCGCGTGAGGGTGCGCAGCTCGCGGATCGGTGGCGGCGGGACGAAGCTGGGCTTGACCAGCCCGTGCTCGACCAGCTGAGCGATCCAGGCCGCGTCTGCCATGTCGGTCTTCTGACCTGGCACGTTGCGCATGTGCCGGGCGTTGAGCAGCCAGCACTCCATGGCGTGCTCGAGTGTGTAGAACACCGGACGCCAGAACACGCTGGTCGACTCCATCACAACCAGCGTCACCCGATTCGCCGACAACCAGTCGCGCAACGCGAGCAGGTCAGCAGTCATCGGCCACCGGGTATGCGCGTGGTGGTGGTGACGAAATGCCCGGAGACCACGAGTTCGAGCGTGCTCTCGATGACGCGGCGGCTCGGCTGAGTCCTGCCGGCCGTGTCCCTGCCTCACGGCGCCCAGCACCCGAACGGCGCTCACCGGGCCAGCCGGCGCAGCACCGAGGAGGTCGCATCGGCTGCCCAGACCAGCGCGATGTAGGCAAGGAGCACGAGGGCCACGTCGGTCCAGCGTCGGAACGACAGGTCCAGCCGGAGCTGGTAGCCCAGACCCGCGCCGGTGAGGAAGCCGACGACGACGCTGGCTCGTACGGTGACCTCCCAGCGGTAGAGCAGCAGCGTGATCAGCTGTGGCAGGGCCTGCGGGAGCACGCCGTAGGTCAGCGTCGCAGCTTTTCCGGCGCCGGCGGCGCGCAGGCTGCGCAGCGGGCCGCGGTCCACGTCGTCGACCAGGTCGGACCCGAGCCGGCCGAGCACGCCGAACTCGTGCACGGCCAGCGCGAGCGCGCCGGCCAGGATCCCGGGCCGGACCAGGAAGACGACGAGCAGCGCCCAGACCACCTCCGGCACCGACCGGGTCAGCACGTGCAGGGCGCGTACGCAGACCAGCAGCAGCCGGCGCAGGAGGCGGCGGGTGGCGTCCCACCGGTCGGCACCCGGCCCGCCGGCCAGGCTGCGGGCGGCGAGTCCGACCGTCAGGAGCGCACCGACTGCGGCCAGTCCGGTGGCCAGCACGCTCATGACGACCGTGTCGACCGCCAGTCGGCCCACCAGCCGCAGGCGCTCCGGATCGGTGTAGGCCGGCGGCGCGTCCTGCCCTGCCCCTGCGAACGCCGTCAGCAGACCGAGAGCGCGCTCGCCGACCTCGGCGAGCCGGGGAACGGGGGTCCCCGCCTGGGACAGCACGAGCGTCCAGGCCACCGCGGTCAGCGCGAGCAGGCCGAGGACCACCGTCCGCCCGCGCACCGGCGGGCGCACGACGGGGGGCGCCGGCGGCGGCAGGGCGCGGGCCTGCGCGAGTTCGGCGTCGCTGGTCGGCGGGGCGCTCACACGATGTACCGGGCGCGGATCCGGACTGAGGACCGGTCGACCGTCACGACCAGGAGCACGAGCGCCGCGAGCAGCGTCCAGACGCGTTCGAAGCGCAGGTCGGCGAGCGCGATCTCGATCTGGAAGCCGATCCCGCCGAGGCCGATGAAGGACAGCACGGCCGCCGTACGGACGGCGCACTCGAGCCGGTAGGCGAGGTAGGTGACGAGGCTGGCCGCGGCCAGCGGCACCCGCCCGTGCAGCAGCACCTGTGCCGGCGAGGCACCCACGGCCCGCAGCGCGTCGAGCGGTGCCTGCGGGACGTCGAGCAGGCGGTCGCCGAGGACCCGCGCGATCGTCGCGCCGTACGGGATGCCGATGGCGAGCACCCCGGTGACCGGGTTCAGTCCGAGGACGGTGAGCAGCAGCAGCGCCCACACCAGCTCGTGCATCGACCGCAGCAGGGCGAGAAGGCCCCGCCCGCCGGTCACGGTGACCGCGCGCGTGACGGGCCGCCGGGTGAGCACGCCGCTGACCAGCAGCGCGCCGGGCACGCCGAGCAGGACGGCCACCGACATACCGGCCACGGCGTAGGCCGCGGTCACCGCAGTGGCCTCGGCGGTCGTGACGAGAAACGCCGGTGACAGCTCCGGGCGGAGCACCGAGACGAGCAGCGAGCGGGCGGCGGCGGCACCGCCGCTGCCGGCCAGCTCGCCGGCGACGACTGCCAGGCTGAGGGCGAAGGGCACGCCCAGCAGCGCGGCGAGCAGGCTGCGGCGGCCCGGGCGTGGACGCACCGGCACGAGGACCGGTGCGGTCATCCGGCGTCCAGCACCCGCGGCGCCAGGGTGGTCTCCGGGAGCCGGTAGAGCCGGTCGAGCAGGTCGCGGGTCACCCCCGCCGTGGGCAGGTCGAACACCACCTGTCCGGCCCGCAGCCCCACGATCCGGTCGACGTGCCGCTGGGCCAGCTCGGGGGAGTGCAGGCTGACGACCAGCGCGCGCCCGTCGGCCCGCGCGGTCGTGCACAGCAGGCCGAGCAGGTCGTCGGCACGCCCCGGGTCCAGCGCCGCGACCGGTTCGTCGGCGAGCAGCAGCGCCGGGTCCTGCACCAGCAGGCGGGCCAGTGCGACCCGCTGCCGCTCGCCGCCGGACAGCTCGGCCACCCGCTGCTGCCAGCGCTCGGCCAGGCCGACCCGTTCCGCAGCCACACGCGCCGCGGGGTGCTCGAGCGGCAGGAGGAGCGCCGCGAGCGAGCGCAGCAACCCCCAGCGGCCGAGCGCGCCGGCCTGCACGTTGTGCCGCACCGACAGCTGCGGGACCAGGTCCAGCGCCTGGGGGAGCAGCCCGACCCGCCGCGGCAGCTCGCGGCGTCCGGTCAGGGCCGGCAGGTCCCGGCCGCCGACCGAGACCCGGCCGCTGGCCGGCGGCAACTGACCGGCGAGCAGCCGCAGCAGTGACGTCTTGCCGGCGCCGTTCGGCCCGACCAGCGCGACGGTCTCACCGGCCGCGAGCACCAGCGAGACCGGGCCGACCATGATCCGTCCGCGGTAGGAGACGGTCACGCCGCGGAGCGCGGCCCCGCCGGTGCCGAGAGCGCGGTCGCTGCGCACGCTCAGGAGCCGATCAGTCCGAGCTCGCGCGCCACCTGCTCGATGTCGCGGTAGCTGGCGTCCTCGGCAGCGATGAAGGAGGAGTCCTCGAACAGTTCGAGGATCTTGCGGGCCTCCGGGCCGGCCTCGTCCATGCCGAGCAGCGCGTCGACGATGCGCTGCTGGGTGCCGGCGCCGTACACCTCGTCGAGGTCCGGATGCGCGACCCAGTGGTAGTCGACGTACTCCGGCGTACGCGAGACCTCGCGGACCTTGGAGGTGTCGACCTGCCCCTTGGCCACCGCGCGGTCCCAGACCGACTCGTTCAGTGCGCCGGCCTGGTAGGTCCCTGCCTCGACCAGCTTCCAGGTGGTGTCGTGCGAGCCGGAGTAGCCAGGCGGCCCGTCGAGGTCGGTGTCGGCGTCGACGCCTGCCTCCGCGAGGAAGAAGCGGGGCATCAGGTGTCCGGAGGTCGAGCTCTCGCTGCCGAAGGTGAAGGACGTGCCGGCCAGGTTCTCGAGCCGGTCGCCGCGGACCGCGTTGCCGGCCACGAACACCGACCGGAAACGGGTGTCGATGGGCCGCTGCGCGACTGCGTGCGCCCCCGGCGTCTCCAGCCGGGCCTGCACCCCGGTCAGACCACCGAACCAGCCGAGCTTGACGTCGCCCGAGGCGAACGCGGTGACCAGCGCGGCGTAGCTGGTCGTCGGCTGGTAGCGCACGGGGATGTCCAGCACCTGCGAGAGGTGCTCCGCGAGGGAGTCGAAGCGCTCCTGGAGCAGCGCGACGTCCTGGTCCGGGATGCCGCCGATCACCAGGGTCGGGACACCGGGAGCGGCAGCACTGCCGCTCCCGCAGCCGGCCAGCGACAGGACGGCGGCGGCAAACAGCGCGACGAGCTTGGGCATCCGGTCTCCAGCGGGTCAGGCGGTGATATGCGAACCCTAGGGGTGTGTCGCGTAGGGGCCATGCGGCTCTAGCATGGCGCGTGCACATCGCAGATCTCGAGGCGCTGCACGCTGCCGTCGAGACCGGCAGCGTGTCCGCCGCCGCACGCCGGCTGCGCGCCTCCCAGCCGGCGGTGACGCGCCGGCTCCAGCGGCTGGAGGCCGACCTCGGCGTGCGGCTGCTGGACCGCAGCCCCGCCGGCGTCGAACCGACCGCCGCCGGAAGGCGTGCCGCACGGTCCGCCGAGGACATCCTCGCCGCCGTCGCCCGGCTGCGCACCGACCTGGCCGGCCAGGCTCCCCTGCTCGGCACGGTCCGGGTGGTGGCCAGCACCACGCCGGGCGACCATCTGGTCCCCGCCCTGGTCGCCGGCTTCGCCGAGCAACACCCCGGCCTGCGGGTCGACGTGCTCGCCGCCGACTCCGGCGACGTCCCGGCGGCCCTGCTCGGGCGCCGTGCGGATGTCGGCTTCACGGGGCGGTGTGACCCCGACCCCCGGCTGGTCCACGTGCCGGTCGCCACCGACGAGGTCGTGCTGGCGGTCCGTGCCGACCATCGGCTGGCGGGGGCGGGGAGCGTGTCGGTGGCCGAGCTGGCCGGGGAGCGGATGATCTGGCGTGAGCCGGGTTCCGGCACCCAGCGCTCGTTCCTGGAGGCCCTCGCGGAGGTGGGCCAGGCGCTGGCGGAGGGCGCGCCGGCCCTCACCGTCGGCTCGGGCTCGGCCGTCGTGTCGGCCGTCCGGGCCGGCTCGGGGATCGGCGTCGTGAGCCGCCGGGCGGTCGAGGCGACGGACGGGGTGGTGGCGCTGCGCATCGACGGCCGGCCGGTGCTCCGGCAGCTGTGGATGGTGCGCCTGGCGGATCGCCGTCAGCCCGAGCAGGTCCGCGCCCTGCTGGCGCACGTGGAGCGGGCTGCGACAGCGGATCCGGCCGGCAATCCCGCCGCGACCTCGGGCGGGCGAGCGGCCCCGACCGTGTAGGCTTCCCCCTGCTTCGCCGCCCCCTTAGCTCAGTCGGCAGAGCGTCTCCATGGTAAGGAGAAGGTCTACGGTTCGATTCCGTAAGGGGGCTCTGCTCCGCCCGCCGGGACCTCCGTCGGGCGGCTCGGCGGTGTAGCTCAGCCTGGTAGAGCAAGCGGCTCATAATCGCTGTGTCACCGGTTCAAGTCCGGTCACCGCTACACCCCTCGGCGCTCGCGCCGGGTAGTCTGGCACTCCCCGCAGTTCCTCGATGTAGAGAGCAGGCACTCCCGCATGGCCGCCACCGATGTACGCCCGAAGATCACGATGGCCTGTCAGGTGTGCAAGAACCGCAACTACATCACCAAGAAGAACCGGCGCAACGACCCGGACCGGATGGACCTGAAGAAGTTCTGCCCACACTGCCGGCAGCACACCGACCACCGCGAGACGCGCTAGTCGCCGTCCCCGCCCGTGCCCGTCAACCGCGACCTCGTCGGCCGCCAGTACCCCTCCTCCGCCACCTTCGAAGTCGGGCGTGAGCACATCCGCGGGTTCGCCGAGGCGGTCGGCGACCGCTCGCCGGCCTGCACGGATCCGGAGGCGGCCCGCGCGCTCGGGCACCCCGACGTGATCGCTCCGCCGACCTTCCTCACGGTGCTGAACTTCCGCTTCGAGAGCGACGGACCGATCGCGGACCCGGCGCTCGGCCTGGACTACGCGCTGGTCGTGCACGGCGAGCAGAGCTTCGAGCTGCACCGTCCGGTCCGCGCCGGCGATGTCCTGTCCAGTGTGCAGAGCGTCGCCGACATCAAGGACGTCGGCCGCAACGAGTTGGTCACCACGGTCACCGAGGTGGTCGCGGCCGACGGCGAGCGGGTCGCCACGCTGCGGTCGACCCTCGTCAGCCGAGGCACCGCCGCGCCGAGGAAGGCCTGACGTGCCGGCGTACGACGAGGTCGAGGTCGGTACCGAGCTACCGGCGCGGACGTTCCCGATCGTGCGTGCGGACCTCGTCCGCTACTGCGGGGCCAGTGGCGATCTCAACGTCATCCACTGGAACGAGCGGATCGCGAAGGCGGTGGGCCTGCCCGACGTGATCGCGCACGGCATGCTCACGATGGCCAAGGCCGGCACCGCCGTGACCGACTGGGCCGGCGACCCCGGCGCGGTGGAGAGCTACTCCGTGCGCTTCAGCCGGCCGGTGGTGGTGCCCGACGACGACCAGGGTGCGCTCCTCACCGTGCGCGGCACGGTGGAGGACAAGCGCGCGGACGGCCGCGTGGTCGTCGGGCTGGTCGCCACCGTCGACGACGTGAAGGTCCTGATGGCCGCCAAGGCAGTCGTCCGCCTGCGCTGATCCAGGCGCCCGACCGCCGCCTTGCGCAGCGGCCCGGCCGTGCGGGTTCTAGCGTCGGTGCATGTCCGCGCCGCCCGACGTCCCCCCGCCCGACGTCCCCCCGCCCGACGTCCCCCCGCCCGACGTCGCCGCCCTGGCCGAACGCCGGGCCGCTGCCCGCGCGGCGAAGGACTTCGCCGAGAGCGACCGGCTGCGGGACGAGCTCGCCGAGGCCGGCTGGTCGGTCCGCGACCGGCCGGGCGGCTACACCCTGACACCGCGCCCGCCGTACGACGTCCTGCCGTCGGTGGACGCGCTGCCGGATCGCAGCGGGGAGCCGGACACGCACCGCTGCACGGTCGCGCTGCTCGTGGACGGCTGGCCCGAGGACGTGCAGACCTGTGTCCGGGCGCTGCTGGCGCACACGCCGCGGGACGTACGCGTGGTGCTGCTCGAGAACGGCCGGACCGACGCCGGCGTCGTCGTGCACGAGTTGGCGGGCGGGCGGGTGACGTCGTGGCACGTCGAGCGGCCGGCCGGCTGGGGGCCGGCGCGGCAGGCGCTGGTGCGCGCCGACACGGCGGCCGTGCACGTGCTGATGGACCTCTCGTCCGTGCTCGAGGGGGACGCCCTCACTCCGCTGCTGGCCGCGCTCGACGACCCGGGCGTCGCCGCCGCCGGCTGGCGCGGGGTGCAGGTCAGGGATGGCTGGACCGAGTTCGAGGACGCCGACGCGGGCGACGTCGAGGCGCTGCTCGGTTATCTCGTGGCGGTCCGCCGCTCGGCGGCGCTGCAGGTGCCGCTGCCGGCCAAGGCGGTCTTCTACCGCAACGCCGACATCGAGTGGTCGTTCCTGCTGCGCGAGGCCGGCGTCGGCCGGCTGGTCGCGGTCGACCTGCCGGTCCGTCAGGACCGGCACCACGGTTATCACGACAGCGACCCGGTGCTGCGCGACCGCGAGTCCAGGAAGACCTATGACCGCTTCTTGCAGCGCTTCCGGGGTCGGGAGGAGTTGCGTCTGTAGGGCTGAACGCCCCACGGACGTGGCCCGCGGTGGGCTCGCCGACCGGTTCGAACGGACCATCTGCTCCCGCTCCCGTCCCGCCGATGCAGGCAGGGGAGGTGGAGCCGATGTCCGGTCTGCAGGCACTGCTGCACCGACGCCCGGAAGGTCGACCCGGCGCGGGTGTGCGTGAGGCCGTGGTGCTGTCCGGCGGCGGCAGCCTCGGCGCCGCACAGGTGGGTGCCCTGCGCGCGCTGTTCGAGGCGGGTATCCGGCCGGACCTGTTCGTCGGCTGCTCCGTCGGCGCGCTCAACGCCGCCTTCCTGGCTGTGAACCCGACCCTCGACCGTCTCGCGGAGCTCGAGCAGGTGTGGTACAGGCTCGACCGCAAGGACATCTTCGGCTCGCGGCGGCTGGCCGGGCAGGTCCTGCAGCTCGCCGTGCGGCGGGGTGACCACCTGTGCGACCCGCAGGCGCTGCGCGCGCTGGTGCGGCGCTGGGTCCCGTTGGAAGACCTGTCCGACACCGCCGTGCCGTGCCACGTCGTGACCACCGACCTGCGCTCGGGTCGGCCCTGCTGGTGGAGTGCGGGCGACCCGGTCGCCCTGCTGACCGCCAGCGCCTGCCTCCCGGCCATCTTCCCGCCCGTACCGCTCGACGGGAGCCTGCACGTCGACGGCGGCGTCACCTGCCCGGTGCCCGTCCAGCGGGCACTCGAGCTCGGCGCCACCCGTACCTGGGTCGTCGACGTCAACGGTGCCGGGGACGACCGGTCCACCGACCCGCGCAACCCCCTCGAGGTGCTGCTCCGGGCGTTCGCGATCAGCCGCTCCTCCCTCGACGGCGGCACACCCGCCGGAGACCCCCCGGGGCAGCGGGTCGTCCGACTCCCCCGGATCCACGCGGGACCGGTCGAGATGCGCGACTTCCGGCACACCGCCCGGCTGATGCAGGTCGGCTACGCCGCCGGTCGCGTCGCGGTGGCCGGCGAGGCGGCGGCCGTCCCCGCGCCGCGGCGCCCGACCGGGGCAGGGCGGCGCCGACAGCCTGCTGTCCGTCCGGCCCTGGTCCCGACGTCGTAACCTGCGCTGCTTCCCCCTGCCTGGAGAACCCGTGCGCCTGCCCGTCCGGACCGAGGCGGTCGTCCTGGCGACCGCCGTGGGTGCCGGCGTGCTGCTGGCCCGCCGCCGCTCTGCCGCGCTCGGGACCCCCCGGCAGCCGGAGCGGCCGGCCCCCACGCCGCCGCCGTTGCCGCCGGGCCGGATCCGTACGGTGCCGGCCGAGGACGGCGTCGACCTGTCGGTCGTGGAGTACGGCGCCCGGGACGGGGCGACCGGGACGGTCGTGCTGGCCCACGGCTACGTCCAGTCCGGCCGGCTCTGGAGCGGTCAGGTGCGTGACCTCCTGGACGCCCGGTCGGACCTCAAGGTCGTCACCTACGACCACCGCGGCCACGGCCGGTCGGGCCGCACCCCACGCGAACGGGCCACGATCGCGCAGCTGGGCCGCGACCTGGCCGCGGTCGTCGAGGCCGTCGCGCCGTCCGGACCGGTGGTCCTCGGTGGCCACTCGATGGGTGGCATGACGATGCTGGCGCTGGCCGAGGAGCGCCCCGAGCTGTTCGGCGAGCGGATCGTCGGGGCCGCCTTCGTCGGCACGTCGGCCGGCGCGCTGGCCGAGGTCACCTACGGGCTGCCCCGACCGGTGGCCCGCCTGGTGCGCAGGCTGCTGCCGGTCCTCAACGAGCTGGCGGTGAAGGCCGAGCTCGCCGGTCGCCCGCGCCCGGTCGGGAGGCTCGACGCGCGTCTGATCTTCGCCAGAGGCGCCGATCCGGCGCTCGTCCGCGAGACCCTCGACATCCACCGGGAGTGCTCGGCCGAGACCGTCGCCGCCTTCCTCGCAACGTTCTCCGACCACGACCGGCGGACGGCACTGGAGGCGCTGGCGCACGTGCCCGGCATCGTGGTCGTCGGTGACCGGGACCTGCTGTGCCCGCCGGCCCACAGCTCGGTGATCGCTGCCGCGCTGCCGCGCAGCGAGCTGACGATCCTGCCCGGCGCCGGGCACATGGTGCACCTGGAGCGCCGCACCGAGGTCAGCCGCCTCCTGCGCGACCTCGTCGACCGGGCGCTCCCCGCCCGACCAGCGCCGCGCTCGCCCGGCTGACCAGGCCGCGGGCCTACTGCGCCTCGGCGAGCAGCGCGGCGAGCCGCCCGACCCCCTTTTCCAGGTCGTCGTCCCCGAGCGCGTAGGACAGCCGGAAGTAGCCCGGCGTCCCGAATGCCTCACCGGGCACGACCGCCACACCCACCTCGTCGAGCACCAACTCGGCGAGCTCGGCGGACGTCGCCGGGGTGCGGCCGCGCAGCGTCCGGCCGAGCAGATCCTTGACCGACGGGTAGGCGTAGAACGCCCCCTCCGGCTCCGGACACGTCACGCCCGGGATGTCGTTGAGCAGCCGCACCATCGTCTGGCGCCGCCGGTCGAACGCCGCCCGCATGTCGGCCACCGCCGACAGGTCCCCCCGCACCGCGGCCAGTGCCGCGACCTGTGCCACGTTGTTGACGTTCGAGGTCGCGTGCGACTGCAGGTTGATCGCGGCCTTCACGACGTCGGCCGGTCCGATCAGCCACCCGACCCGCCAGCCGGTCATCGCGTAGGTCTTGGCGACACCGTTCACCACGACACAGGTGTCTGCCAGCGCGGGCACGGCAACCGGCATCGAGACGTGCTCGGCCGCCCCGTAGACCAGGTGCTCGTAGATCTCGTCGGCCACCACCCAGATGCCGTGCTCGAACGCCCACTCGCCGACCGCCTTCACCTCGTCGGGAGAGGCCACGGCGCCGGTCGGGTTCGACGGCGAACACCACAGCAGCACCTTCGTACGCGGGGTGCGCGCGGCTTCCAGCTGCTCGACGGTCACCCGGTAACCCTGCGACTCGTCGGTCACCACCTCGACGGGCACGCCGCCGGCCAGCCGGATCGCCTCCGGATACGTGGTCCAGTACGGCGCGGGCAGCAGCACCTCGTCGGCCGGGTCCAGCAGCGTGGCGAAGGCCTCGTACACCGCCTGCTTGCCGCCGTTGGTGATGAGCACCTGCGCCGCCTCGACCTGAAAGCCGCTGTCGCGGGCGGTCTTCTCGGCGATGGCCTGCCGCAGCTCGGGCAGGCCGCCTGCCGGGGTGTAGCGGTGGTTCCGCGGGTCGGCGCAGGCCGCCTCGGCGGCTGCCACCACGGGTGCGGGGGTGGCGAAGTCCGGTTCGCCGGCGCCGAAGCCGATCACGTCCTCACCGGCCGCCTTCTTGGCCTTGGCCTTGGCGTCGACCGCGAGGGTCGCGGATTCGGCGATCCCCCCGATGCGCGCGGACACCCGGCGTCGTCCGTGCGGTGGCTGTGCCTGACTCTGGGAGCTGTTCATGCGGCCATCGTCCCAACCCTGGGCAGCGGCCGTCCACCGGGTTGTCCGCCGGGCTGTCCAACGGGCTGTCGCGGAGCGGGCCGGTTGGCCCACAGCAGGCGACGCCGTACACTCGTGCATCTGGGGGCCGGCGCCTCTGCTCCGGCGCGCCCGCGCACCGGCGTGGACACGGGCCAGCGCCCTCGGAAGGGGTGTAGCTCAGTTGGCCAGAGCGCCGGTCTCCAAAACCGGATGTCGCAGGTTCGACTCCTGTCACCCCTGCTCGACCACGACCCACTGCCCGTGACCACTGCCCGCGACCGACCGCGGCCCCTTCCTGGGACCGACCGACCACGAGGACGTCCATGAGCGACAGCGCGGGGACCGGTACCGGTCTCGGCACTCCGGACCGGCCCGGCCGACCCGACCGGGCCGGCTCGGATCGTGAGCCGGGGCGTCTGCGTCGGATGATCCGGTTCTACCGGCAGGTCGTCGCCGAGCTGCGCAAGGTCATCTGGCCGACCCGCCGCGAGCTGCTCACCTACACCTCCGTCGTGCTCGTGTTCGTCGTGTTCATGGTCATCGTGATCAGCATCTACGACTTCGCGTTCAGTCAGGGTGTCCTCGCGGTCTTCGGCGGCGGCGGGAGCAGCTAGCCCCCTCCGCCCGGCCCGCCCGCCCGCCCCGCACCCCGACCAGAACAGGACGTCCTCTTGTCCGAGCCCACCCTCCCCGCCGACTCGCCCGACGAGGGCCCGCGGTCCGAGCAGGGCGAGGTCGTCGACAGCATCCCGGCGGCGTTCTCGCCCGGGTTCACCCCCTCGACCGAGGCGGGCACCGCTGCCGCCGGTCTCGACGAACTCGGCGCGGGTGGCGTGGCCGACGCACCCAGCGGCTATCTCGACGACGCGGCCCCGGACGGCGTCGGTACCGCCGCGGGTGACGCCCGCGACGACGCGCACGCCGACGGCACCGGCCTGCCTGCCGGCTCCGCCGACCAGCCGGCCGGCGACGTCCTCGCCGAGGTCCCGGACGCCGACCTGGACCCCGCTGACCGGCTGCGCCAGGAGCTGGCCGGTCAGCAGGGCGACTGGTACGTCGTGCACTCCTACGCCGGCTACGAGAACAAGGTGAAGACCAACCTGGAGAGCCGGATCTCCAGCCTCAACATGGAGGACTTCATCTACGCGATCGAGGTGCCCACCGAAGAGGTCACCGAGATCAAGGGCGGCAAGCGCCAGCAGGTCGTCCGCAAGAAGCTGCCCGGCTACCTTTTCGTCCGGATGGACCTGACGGACGAGTCGTGGTCGGTCGTGCGCAACACGCCGGGTGTCACCGGCTTCGTCGGCCAGACCTCCCGGCCCTCGCCGCTGTCCATCGACGAGGTCGTGAAGATGATCGCGCCGCCGAAGCAGAAGACGGTCGTGGCCCAGAAGGCGGTCGACTTCGAGGTGGGTGAGTCCATCACCGTCACCGACGGCCCGTTCGCGACGCTGCCCGCGACGATCAACGAGATCAATCTCGACAGTCAGAAGCTCAAGGTGCTGGTGTCGATCTTCGGCCGGGAGACGCCGGTCGAGCTGTCCTTCAACCAGGTCGCGAAGCTGTAGTCACCGGCGCGTTCGACGCGACAGCGAACGCGCGCCCCTACCTAGGAAAAACACACATGCCTCCCAAGAAGAAGCTCGCCGGCGTCATCAAGCTGCAGATCAAGGCCGGCGCCGCGACGCCCGCGCCGCCCGTGGGCCCCGCTCTCGGTCAGCACGGCGTCAACATCATGGAGTTCTGCAAGCAGTACAACGCCGCCACCGAGGCGCAGCGTGGCGACATCGTGCCGGTCGAGATCTCGGTGTTCGAGGACCGCTCGTTCACCTTCATCACCAAGACCCCGCCGGCCGCGCGGCTGATCCTCAAGGCCGCCGGCGTCGACAAGGGTTCACCGACTCCGCACACGAAGAAGGTCGCGACCATCTCGCAGGCCCAGGTCCGCGAGATCGCCACGACCAAGCTGGCCGACCTCAACGCCCGTGACCTCGAGGCCGCAGAGAAGATCGTCGCCGGCACCGCCCGGTCCATGGGCATCACCGTCAAGGACTGACCCCCCGCCCGCTGCGGCGGGCCGCACCATCACGCACCACGGTGGGAGGACGCGGATGGCCCGCGCCCGCTCGGACCACGACTGCTGGTGACAGCAGGAAGCAGGCAGACATGAAGCGCAGCAAGGCCTACCGTGCCGCGGCCGAGAAGATCGACGCGGACAACCTCTACAGCCCGCTCGATGCGGTTCGGCTCGCCAAGCAGACCTCGACCACCAAGTACGACGCAACCGTCGAGGTGGCGCTGCGCCTGGGCGTCGACCCGCGCAAGGCCGACCAGATGGTCCGCGGCACGGTCAACCTGCCGCACGGCACCGGGAAGACGGCCCGTGTCATCGTCTTCGCCACCGGCGAGAAGGCCGCCGAGGCCACTGCAGCCGGCGCCGACGAGGTCGGCGGCGACGACCTGATCGAGCGGATCCAGGGAGGATTCCTCGACTTCGACGCCGCGGTCGCCACCCCCGATCAGATGGGCAAGGTCGGCAAGATCGCCCGCATCCTCGGCCCGCGCGGCCTGATGCCGAACCCGAAGACCGGCACTGTCACCGCCGACGTCACCAAGGCCGTCAGCGACATCAAGGGCGGCAAGGTCAACTTCCGGGTCGACAAGCAGGCCAACCTGCACCTGGTGATCGGCAAGGCCAGCTTCGACGAGAAGCAGCTGGTCGAGAACTACGGCGCTGCGCTCGACGAGATCTCCCGCGCCAAGCCGGCGACCTCCAAGGGCACCTACGTCAGGAAGGTTGCTGTCTCCACGACGATGGGCCCGGGCATCCCGGTCGACCCGAAGCGGCTGCGCAACCTGCTCGAGGACGGCTCGAACACCGACGCCCAGTAGCGGTCTCGACCGCCACGCACCGTGCTGGTCTTGCCGACAGACGGTGCCGGCCGAGAGTTGTGCACGGGTGCGCTGCACCGACGTGACGCGTCATCTCCCTCGGCGCTGGCGGTGGTGGAGGCCACCAGGAACTGCGGTCGGCGCATGTGCCGCGGCAGCGGGCGTACACCACAGGTCAACATTTCCGGATTCTTGACCTGTGCTGTACACCCCCCGACAGCACACACGTCTCCGGCGCCCCCAGCCGACGGACTTCGTGCGCCGTGCGAATCGTCCCCGCGCCGGACGGCTGCTAGTCTTCTGCACGCCCAAGACCGCCGGTCGCCACTGCTCGCAGTGGTCGAAGGCCCCGCTTCGTGCGGGCGGCCCGCGCAGGTGAACACGGACAGACCCCCGACCCCCGTGGCCGGAGACCTCTGACGCCCCGTGCGCCTCTGCGCCGGGGCGTCCGCGCGTTCCAGGGCAGCCCGACACCACAGACGGTGCCGAGCCGGCTCCCGACCGAGAGGAGGCGCATGTCCGACAGTGCTACCGCGACCGACGACACCGCTGTCCAGCACGCTCGCGCCACCGTCCGGCCCGAGAAGGCCGCTGCGGTGGCCGAGCTGGCGGAGGCGTTCCGCAGCTCGTCTGCGGCCGTGCTCACCGAGTACCGCGGCCTGACCGTCAAGCAGATCAGCGACCTGCGCACCGCGCTGGGCGCCGACACGTCGTACTCCGTCGTGAAGAACACGCTGACCAAGATCGCCGCTGCGGACGCCGGGATCGACGGCGTCGAGCAGTTGCTCTCCGGCCCGACGGCCGTCGCCTTCGTTCAGGGCGAGCCGGTCATGGCCGCCAAGGCGCTGCGGGACTTCGCCAGGGCGCACCCGGCCCTGGTCGTCAAGGGCGGCGTCATGGACGGCAAGGCGCTGTCCGTGGACGAGGTGCGCAAGCTGGCCGACCTCGAGTCCCGTGAGGTCCTGCTCGGCAAGATGGCGGGGGCCCTGCTGGCCTCGCTGTCCAATGCCGTGTACCTGCTCAACGCACCGCTCGCCCAGGCCGCCCGGCTCGCGGGTGCGCTGCAGGCCAAGGCCACCGAGGACCCCTCGGTCCTGCGTGGCGGGGCCGGCACACCGGCTCCCGTGGCGGAGGAGATCCCCGAGGCAGCCGCCCCCGAGGCAGCCGCCGAGGACGACGGCACCTCCGACGGAACCGACAGCGAGTCCAGCACCGAGACCACTGCCTGACCGGCTGCCCTCAGCGAGACGGCCGTACCGCACGCCCCCACACACCGCCGGCACCGGCACTGATCAAAGGAGACGCCACCATGGCGAAGCTCAGCACCGACGAACTCCTTGACGCGTTCAAGGAGATGACCCTGATCGAGCTCAGCGAGTTCGTGAAGCAGTTCGAGGAGACCTTCGGCGTCACCGCCGCGGCGCCCGTCGCGGTTGCCGCCGCCCCCGGCGGCGCTAGCGGTGGCGGCGGCGAGGAGGCCGCTGCCGAGCAGGACGAGTTCGACGTCATCCTGGAGAGCGCCGGCGACAAGAAGATCCAGGTCATCAAGGAGGTCCGGACGCTCACCAGCCTGGGCCTGAAGGAGGCCAAGGACCTCGTCGACGCCGCGCCCAAGCCGGTCCTCGAGAAGGTCGCCAAGGACGCCGCCGACAAGGCCAAGGCTGCCCTCGAGGCTGCTGGCGCGACGGTGACCGTCAAGTAGTTCCCGCACGTCCGCACGTCCGCACGTCCGCACGTCCGCACGTCCGGCGGGGCGGTCCGCTTCGGCGGGCCGCCCCTCCGGCACGTCCGGCGCCAGCGTGCCCGCACGGCGCTTCGGCCACACGACCGTGCTCCCGCTGGCCGCAGCGTCCCTGGACGGCCACCGGACGAGCAGGGGCCCTTGACGCGGGCGGCCCGGTTCGCCACGCTGTACGGCAGGTGAGAGAAGCAGACACGCGGGGAAGAGCCCCCGCCTCGACAGGCGTGTAGCCCGCGGCTACACTCCCTCTTTGCGCTGCCTCCCGTCATATAGCCGCGCGGACCGGATGTCCGCTGCGGTCGGTCGTGTGTGCGTGCGCCAGCCAAAGACCTGTTGAGGCGGCCCCGGTGCGGGCGCCGCCGGAAGGACCCACTCTTGGCAGTCGCCGGTACAACCCCCAGCTCCACCCCCCGCGCCATCAGCAGCACCCCTCGTGTGTCCTTCGCCAAGATCCGCGAGCCGCTGGAGGTCCCGAACCTCCTGCACCTGCAGACCACGTCCTTCGACTGGCTGGTCGGCAACGACCCGTGGCAGGCCCGCGTCCAGGAGGGCCTCGAGGCCGGTCGCACCGACCTGTCGACCTCCTCGGGCCTGGAGGAGATCTTCGAGGAGATCTCCCCGATCGAGGACTTCTCCGGCTCGATGTCGCTGAGCTTCCGCGACCACCGCTTCGAGCCCACCAAGTACTCCGTGGAGGAGTGCAAGGACAAGGACATGACGTACGCAGCGCCGCTGTTCGTCACCGCCGAGTTCACCAACAACACCACCGGTGAGATCAAGTCCCAGACCGTCTTCATGGGCGACTTCCCGATGATGACGCCCAAGGGCACCTTTGTGATCAACGGCACCGAGCGCGTGGTCGTCTCGCAGCTCGTGCGCTCTCCCGGCGTGTACTTCGACAAGCAGATCGACAAGGTGACCGACAAGGACACCTACTCCTGCAAGGTGATCCCGAGTCGCGGCGCCTGGCTGGAGTTCGAGGTCGACAAGCGCGACGCCGTCGGCGTGCGGATCGACCGCAAGCGCAAGCAGCCCGTGACGGTCCTGCTCAAGGCGCTCGGTTGGGACGACGCCCGCATCCTGGAGCGCTACGGCGACTACGAGTCGATGCGCATCACGCTCGAGAAGGACCACACCACCGGTCAGGACGACGCTCTGATCGACATCTACCGCAAGCTGCGCCCGGGCGAGCCGCCGACCCGTGAGTCCGCCCAGACGCTGCTGGAGAACCTGTTCTTCAACGGCAAGCGCTACGACCTGGCCAAGGTCGGCCGCTACAAGGTCAACAAGAAGCTCGGTCTCGAGCTGGCAGTCGACCAGGGTGTGCTGACCGAGGACGACATCCTCGCCACGATCGACTACATCGTGAAGCTGCACGCCGGCGAGGCAGGTTTCGAGACCGACGACATCGACCACTTCGGCAACCGCCGCCTGCGCACCGTCGGCGAGCTCATCCAGAACCAGATCCGGCTGGGCCTGGCTCGCATGGAGCGCGTCGTGCGGGAGCGGATGACGACCCAGGACGTCGAGGCGATCACGCCGCAGACCCTGATCAACATCCGCCCTGTGGTGGCCTCCATCAAGGAGTTCTTCGGCACCTCGCAGCTCTCGCAGTTCATGGACCAGACCAACCCGTTGTCCGGCCTGACCCACAAGCGGCGCCTGTCCGCGCTGGGCCCGGGTGGGCTGTCGCGTGAGCGCGCGGGCTTCGAGGTCCGCGACGTGCACCCGAGCCACTACGGCCGGATGTGCCCGATCGAGACCCCTGAGGGTCCCAACATCGGCCTGATCGGCTCCCTGGCCACCTTCGGCCGGGTGAACGCCTTCGGCTTCGTCGAGACGCCGTACCGCAAGGTCACGGACGGCGTGGTCACCGACCAGGTCGACTACCTGACCGCGGACGAGGAGGACAAGCACGTCATCGCGCAGGCGAACGCGCTCAACTCCGCCGGCGAGTTCGCCGCCGACCGCGTCCTGGTCCGCAAGAAGGGTGGCGAGGTCGACTACATCGACCCCTCCGGCGTCGACTTCATCGACGTCAGCCCGCGCCAGATCTGCTCGGTGGCCACGGCGATGATCCCGTTCCTCGAGCACGACGACGCCAACCGCGCGCTCATGGGGTCGAACATGATGCGCCAGGCCGTCCCGCTGCTGCGCAGCGAGGCGCCCCTGGTCGGCACCGGCATGGAGCACCGCGCCGCAGTCGACGCCGGGGACGTCGTCACCGCAGACCTGTCCGGAGTGGTCGAGGAGCTGTCCGCCGACTACATCACGATCATGGCCGACGACGGCACCCGGCGGACCTACCGGCTGAGCAAGTTCCGCCGCAGCAATCAGGGCACCTGCATCAACCATAAGCCGATCGTGGCCGAGGGCGACCGGGTCGAGCAGGGGCAGGTCATTGCCGACGGCCCCTGCACCGACGACGCCGAGATGGCGCTCGGCAAGAACCTGCTGGTCGCCTTCATGCCGTGGGAGGGACACAACTACGAAGACGCGATCATCCTGTCGCAGCGTCTCGTGCAGGACGACGTCCTCACCTCGATCCACATCGACGAGCACGAGGTCGACGCGCGTGACACCAAGCTCGGCGCCGAGGAGATCACCCGGGACATTCCGAACGTCTCGGAGGAGGTCCTGGCCGACCTCGACGAGCGGGGCATCATCCGCATCGGCGCGGAGGTCGCCCCCGGCGACGTCCTGGTCGGCAAGGTGACCCCGAAGGGCGAGACGGAGCTGACCCCGGAGGAGCGGCTGCTGCGCGCGATCTTCGGCGAGAAGGCCCGCGAGGTCCGCGACACCTCCCTGAAGGTGCCGCACGGCGAGTCCGGCAAGGTGATCGGTGTCCGGGTGTTCTCGCGCGAGGACGGCGACGAGCTGCCGCCCGGCGTCAACGAGCTGGTCCGGGTCTACGTCGCCCAGAAGCGCAAGATCAGCAACGGCGACAAGCTGGCCGGTCGGCACGGCAACAAGGGCGTCATCGCCAAGATCCTGCCGCAGGAGGACATGCCGTTCCTGGAGGACGGTACGCCGGTGGACATCGTCCTCAACCCGCTCGGCGTCCCCGGCCGGATGAACGTCGGCCAGGTCCTGGAGACCCACCTCGGTTGGATCGCCAAGACCGGTTGGAAGGTGGAGGGGGCCACGGGGTCAGGGACAGCCAAGGGCGCCGACGAGTGGAAGTCGCGGCTCACCGAGATCGGTGTGGCCGAGGCTCCCGCCGGCACCAACACGGCCACGCCGGTCTTCGACGGGGCGCGCGAGGACGAGATCACCGGCCTGCTCGGCAGCACCCTGCCGAACCGCGACGGCGTCCAGATGGTCAAGGCCTCCGGCAAGGGGCGGCTGTTCGACGGCCGGTCCGGCGAGCCCTACCCCGCGCCGATCTCGGTCGGCTACATCTACATCCTGAAGCTGCTGCACCTCGTGGACGACAAGATCCACGCCCGCAGCACCGGTCCGTACTCCATGATCACCCAGCAGCCGCTCGGTGGTAAGGCGCAGTTCGGTGGCCAGCGCTTCGGCGAAATGGAGGTCTGGGCGATGCAGGCGTACGGCGCGGCCTACGCCCTGCAGGAGCTGCTGACCATCAAGTCCGACGACGTCCTGGGCCGGGTCAAGGTCTACGAGGCGATCGTCAAGGGCGAGAACATCCCCGAGCCGGGCATCCCCGAGTCCTTCAAGGTGCTCATCAAGGAGATGCAGTCGCTGTGCCTCAACGTGGAGGTGCTGTCCAGTGACGGCATGTCCATCGAGATGCGCGACACCGACGAGGACGTGTTCCGGGCCGCGGAGGAACTCGGTATCGACCTGAGTCGCCGCGAGCCGAGCTCGGTCGAAGAGGTCTAGATCCCGGAAGGCCGGAGGCGCTCGGTGCGCCCCCGGCCCGCCCCGGACCCCCCTGTCTTGAGCAACACCCTGTAGAGAGAAGGCACCGTGCTCGACGTCAACTTCTTCGACGAGCTGCGCATCGGCCTCGCGACCGCGGACGACATCCGCCAGTGGTCGCACGGCGAGGTCAAGAAGCCCGAGACCATCAACTACCGCACCCTCAAGCCGGAGAAGGACGGGCTCTTCTGCGAGAAGATCTTCGGTCCGACCCGCGACTGGGAGTGCTACTGCGGGAAGTACAAGCGGGTCCGCTTCAAGGGCATCATCTGCGAGCGCTGCGGCGTCGAGGTGACGCGGGCCAAGGTGCGTCGAGAGCGGATGGGCCACATCGAGCTGGCCGCGCCCGTCACGCACATCTGGTACTTCAAGGGCGTCCCGAGCCGGCTGGGCTACCTGCTGGACCTGGCGCCCAAGGACCTCGAGAAGATCATCTACTTCGCGGCGTACCTGATCACCTCGGTCGACGCCGACGCGCGCCACAACGACCTGTCGAGCATCGAGGCGTCCATGGGCGTGGAGATGAAGCGGATCGAGGACAAGCGCGACGCCGATGCCGAGGCGCGGCAGAAGAAGCTCGAGGACGACATCGCGGCTCTCGAGGCCGAGGGCGCCAAGGGCGACGTCCGCCGCAAGGTGCGTGAGGGCGCCGAGCGCGAGCTGCGCCAGCTGCGTGACCGCGCCCAGCGCGAACTCGACAAGCTCGCCGAGGTGCTCGACACCTTCAAGAAGCTCGATGCCAAGCAGCTCATCGCCGACGAGACGCTCTACCGCGAGCTGCGCGATCGTTTCGGCCAGTACTTCACCGGCGGTATGGGCGCCGAGGCGCTGCAGCGGCTGCTGGAGATCTTCGACCTCGACGTCGAGGCGGAGTCGCTGCGCGAGACGATCCGCTCCGGCAAGGGCCAGAAGAAGGTCCGCGCCCTCAAGCGGCTCAAGGTCGTCGCGGCGTTCCTCAACACCCGCAACAGCCCGATGGGCATGGTCCTGGACTGCGTCCCCGTCATCCCGCCGGACCTGCGCCCGATGGTGCAGCTCGACGGTGGCCGCTTCGCGACCTCCGACCTGAACGACCTCTACCGCCGCGTCATCAACCGCAACAACCGCCTGAAGCGCCTGCTGGATCTCGGTGCGCCCGAGATCATCGTGAACAACGAGAAGCGGATGCTCCAGGAGGCCGTCGACGCGCTGTTCGACAACGGCC